>NZ_JBSFET010000010.1:0-159780 GCF_053594575.1 Streptomyces sp. NPDC001880 | reverse complement strand
AAGGGCTGTCCCGTAATCCCCGGTGGATCAGCGCGCGGCGTCAGATGCGGTGCATCGCAAGGCGGAGGGGCGTCCGCATACTGGATGTATGCGGACGTTCCGACAACGCGGCGAGGAGTGGGGTCTCCCCTGCTCGAGCGCAGCCGAGAGCTTGGGGAAGTAGCTGTCGTCGCGCGCCCGCCGGGGATTACGGGACAGCCCTTAGTGCCGCGGCAGGGTCTTTCGTCCGGATCAGGCCGGGTCGGCGGGGCCCGTCCCGGGCACACAGCAACGGAGGGTGGTGCTGCGCCGACACGGCACCACCCTCCATGCTGTGCACACCGCACAGTGGGGGCTCTCGCTCCGCCGCACGGTGTTCCATCACTCTCGTACGGACCCTCACCCCCTCGCCAGAGTTGCAAAGGGTTGCAACCCATTGTGCGGAGTGTGCGGTGCCGGTCTCCTCGCGGCGGCAGGATGGGCCCGTGGATCGTCGAGCCGGCCTGGCATGTGGGGGGAAGCGAGAGTGGAGACAAGCGCCTTTGGGGTGACACGGCCGGATGCCCGGCAGCCCGCCCGGGCCACCCACCTGACCCACCGGGTCAGGGAGGCCAGGCTCACCGGCAAACGCCCGCCGGTGTCCCCGCGGGCGGAGATCGGTGCCTCGTGGGACCGGGTGCTGCGCAGCGGCTTGGATCCCGACCAGTCCACCCAGAGCGAGTTGCTTGATGTGGACGAGATCGAGCACCGGCGCCGGAGCTCGACGCTGGGCGAGGTGATGCCGCTGCTGAACGACGGTCTGGTCGCCCTGGCGGACGCCGCCCAGCAGATCGTGGTGGTCACCGATGTGGAGTGCCGGGTGCTCTGGCGCCGGGGCAACGCGGCGGTGCTGCGCCGGGCGGACGCCGTCTGTCTGGCGGAGGGCGCGGCCTGGGCGGAGGAGAGCACGGGGACGAACGCGATCGGTACGGCGCTGGTCTCCCGCGTCCCGGTGCAGGTCCATTCCGCGGAACATTTCGTCCGCACCCTGCACGACTGGACGTGTGCGGCGGCGCCGGTCCGTGACCCGCGGGACGGCAAGATGATAGGGATCGTCGACATGAGCGGTCCTGCGTCGACCTTCCATCCGACGACGCTCGCCCTGGTCAGTTCGGTCGCCAGGCTCGCGGAGAGCGAGATCAGGAACCGGCATCTGCAGGCGATCGACCGGCTGCGTTCGGTGGCGGCACCGCTGGTGTGCCGGCTGGGCGGCCGGGCCCTGGCGGTGGATTCCCACGGCTGGCTCGCCGCGGTGACCGGGATGCCGCCGGTCGACCGGCTGCCGCTGCCCAAGTCGTTGCGGCCGGGCCGGGTGTGGCTGCCGTCGCTCGGCATGTGCCGGGTCGAACCGCTGCCCGGCGGCTGGCTGCTGCAGGTCGCGGACGGGCCCTCGGACGGGGCGCCGCAACGGGTGGTGCTGGATCTGAGCCGGCCCCGCAGTCTCACGGTCAATGTGGTGGGCGCGGTGGGCACCTGGACGCAGCGGGTCTCGCCGCGCCACGCGGAGCTGCTGTACACCCTGGCGCTGCACCGCGAGGGGCGTACGGCGTCCGAGCTCGCCCAGGACATATTCGGCGACGCGACCCGGACGGTGACGGTGCGGGCGGAGATCTCCCGGATGCGCCGCCACCTCGCCCAGGTTCTCGCGCATCGCCCGTACCGCTTCGGCGAGGACATCGAGGTGGAGGTGATCCACCCGGACGACCCGGCCGAGCTGCTGCCGCACTCGACGGCTCCGGTGGTGGTCAGGGCGCGCACAGACTGTCAGGGCCCCTCGTAGCCGGTTCCGGTTCCGGTCCGCCGTCCGCGTCTGGGGACCGGCTTTGGCACGGGCGGCGGGGCGTGGTTCCCTGGCACTCATGAGCAACTCCGCACCCACCACCGCGCCCGCCACCACCGAGGTGACCATCTGGTCCCTGGAACAGACCTCTCCCGACGACCTGCGGCCCGCCGCGGTCCCGGAAGGCGATGTGCGGATCATGCGGTCACAGATTCCGCTTCCCGAGTTCAGCCGGTTCCTCTACACGGCGGTCGGCGGCGACATCCGGTGGACGGACCGGCTCGGCATGACGTACGCGCAGTGGCAGGAGGCCCTGGACCGGCCGGGCGCCGAGACCTGGGTGGCGTACGAGAACGGCACCCCGGCGGGCTACATCGAGCTGGACCCACAGGACGAGGGCTCGGTCGAGATCATGTACTTCGGGCTGATTCCGGCCTTCCGGGGGCGTCGGATGGGCGGCCATCTGCTCTCGTACGGGGTCGCCCGCGCCTGGGACCTGGCGGAGCGCTGGCCGGAGCGGACACCGACGAAGCGGGTGTGGCTGCACACCTGCTCCAAGGACGGCCCGCACGCCATGGACAACTATCTGCGGCGCGGCTTCCGGCTCTTCGACACGAAGGTGGAGCTGGAGCCGGAGGTGGCGACGCCGGGTCCGTGGCCGGGGGCCGAGCGGTAGCGGGACGGCGCCATCCCCCACCTCAGGTGACACCACCGGCGGCAGGTGGGGGATGGCGGCGCATACGGGCGCGCCGACCCGGGGTCCTGCGTGACGAGCATCACACCATCTCGAAATGCGGACACTTTCGTCCACATCCTGGAAGGTGGTGGACTGGCCCGAGATGCGCGTGCCACGCTTCCATCATGCCTGGAACCGGAATCGCCTTGGTGAGTCGACGCCACGTCGACCTCGGCCGCGTGTCCAGCGCCATCTGTCCGGCGAGCTGAGAGTCCCAGCACCGCCGCGTTCCCCTTTTTCTCTGCACTTCCTGCGCACCGCCGCGCCTTGACGCGAGTGTGCAGTTCAGAGCCGCCCTCCTGCAGTCCCGAAGGACGTACTGTCATGGCCGCTACCCCGGAACAGTCTGCGACCACCGCACCTCGCCGCAAGGCCGGACGCCACCGTGGCGAAGGGCAGTGGGCCGTGGGGCACCACACTCCGCTCAACGGGAATGAGCAGTTCAAGAAGGACGACGACGGTCTCAATGTGCGGACACGCATTGAGACGATCTACTCCAAGCGCGGCTTCGACTCCATCGACCCCAACGATCTCCGTGGCCGGATGCGCTGGTGGGGTCTCTACACCCAGCGCAAGCCCGGGATCGACGGCGGCAAGACCGCGGTTCTGGAGCCGGAGGAGCTGGACGACAAGTACTTCATGCTGCGGGTCCGGATCGACGGCGGCCGGCTGACCACCGCACAGCTGCGGGTGATCGGCGAGATCTCGCAGGAGTACGCGCGCGGCACCGCGGACATCACCGACCGGCAGAACATCCAGCTGCACTGGATCCGCATCGAGGACGTCCCGGCGATCTGGGAGAAGCTGGAGGCCGTGGGGCTCTCCACCACCGAGGCGTGCGGCGACTGCCCCCGCGTGATCATCGGCTCCCCCGTGGCCGGCATCGCCGCCGACGAGATCGTCGACGGCACGCCCGCCGTCGACGAGATCCACGACCGGTACATCGGAAACAAAGAATTCTCCAACCTGCCGCGCAAGTTCAAGACCGCGATCTCCGGCTCGCCGGTGCAGGACGTGGTCCACGAGATCAACGACATCGCGTTCGTCGGCGTGGTCCACCCCGAGCACGGTCCGGGCTTCGACGTCTGGGTCGGTGGCGGACTCTCCACCAGCCCGCGGCTCGCCGAGCGGCTGGGCGCGTGGGTGCCGCTCGGCGAGGTCCCGGACGTCTGGGCCGGAGTCGTCGGCATCTTCCGCGACTACGGATACCGGCGGCTGCGCAACCGCGCCCGGCTGAAGTACCTGATGGCCGACTGGGGCCCGGCGAAGTTCCGCCAGGTGCTGGAGGACGAGTACCTGAAGCGTCCGCTGACCGACGGCCCCGCGCCCGAGCAGCCCAGCAGCCGCTGGCGCGACCACGTGGGTGTGCACCAGCAGCAGGACGGCCGTTTCTACGTCGGGTTCGCCCCCCGGGTCGGCAGGGTGGAGGGCTCCACGCTCGCCAAGATCGCCAACCTGGCCGCCGCACACGGCTCGGACCGGCTGCGCACCACCGTCGAGCAGAAAATGATCATCCTCGATGTGGCGCAGGACCAGGTGGACTCCCTGGTCGCCGGGCTGGAGGCGCTCGACCTCCAGGTGCGGCCCTCGCCGTTCCGGCGCTCCACGATGGCCTGCACCGGCATCGAGTTCTGCAAGCTGGCGATCGTCGAGACGAAGGCACGCGGCGCGGCGCTCATCGACGAGCTGGAGCGCCGCCTGCCGGACTTCGACGAGCCACTCACCATCAACCTCAACGGCTGCCCCAACGCGTGCGCCCGCATCCAGACCGCCGACATCGGCCTCAAGGGCCAGCTCGTGCTGGACGACGACGGCAACCAGGTCGAGGGCTATCAGGTGCACCTGGGCGGCGCTCTGGGTCTGGAGGCCGGGTTCGGCCGCAAGGTCCGCGGCCTGAAGGTCACTTCGGCCGAGCTGCCCGACTACGTCGAGCGGGTTCTGGGCCGCTTCCAGGAGGAGCGCGAGGACGGCGAGCGGTTCGCGGCCTGGGCGGCGCGGGCGAGTGCGGAGTCGCTGTCATGAGCGAACGCGCCGCGCCGTTCCACTGCCCGTACTGCGGGGACGAGGACCTGCGTCCGCACGAGAGCGGCCACGGCGCCTGGGAATGCGCTTCCTGCAACCGCGCGTTCCGGCTCAAGTTCCTGGGTCTGCTGACCCGGGGACTGAAGCGCAATGACGTCGAAGGGGACGGGACATGAATCGGACTCGGCGGACCGAAGACCTCGAAACCCTGGCCGGGCGGGCCGGCCGCGAGCTGGAGGACGCCTCCGCGCCGGAGATCCTGAAGTGGGCCGCCGACACCTTCGGCAGGAAGTTCTGCGTCACGTCCTCCATGGAGGACGCTGTCGTCGCACACCTGGCCTCGCGCGTCTTCCCCGGCGTCGACGTGGTCTTCCTCGACACCGGCTACCACTTCCCGGAGACGATCGGCACCCGTGACGCGGTCGAGGCCGTGATGGACGTCAATGTCATCACGCTGACGCCCCGGCAGACGGTGGCCGAGCAGGACACCGAGTACGGGCCGAAGCTGCACGACCGCGACCCCGACCTGTGCTGCGGGCTGCGCAAGGTCAAGCCCCTCGAAGAGGGCCTGACCGGGTACACCGCCTGGGCGACCGGGCTGCGCCGCGACGAGTCCCCCACCCGGGCGAACACCCCGGTCGTCGGCTGGGACGCCAAGCGGCAGAAGGTGAAGATCTCGCCGATCGTACGCTGGACGCAGGACGACGTCGACGCGTACGTCGCGGAGCACGGCGTACTCACCAACCCGTTGCTGATGGACGGCTACGCCTCCGTGGGCTGCGCGCCCTGCACCCGCCGGGTGCTGGAGGGCGAGGACGTCCGCGCCGGACGCTGGGCCGGCCGGGGCAAGACCGAGTGCGGGCTGCACGACTGATGACGACTGATCAGGAGACTTCGATGAGCGTGACGGAGACGGGAGCCACCATCTGGCTGACCGGTCTGCCGAGCGCGGGCAAGACCACCATCGCGTACGAACTCGCCGGGCGGCTGCGCGGGGAGGGCCATCGCGTGGAGGTGCTCGACGGCGACGAGATCCGGGAGTTCCTCTCCGCGGGTCTCGGCTTCTCCCGCGAGGACCGCCACACCAACGTCCAGCGGATCGGCTTCGTCGCCGAGCTGCTGGCGGCCAACGGCGTGAAGGTGCTGGTCCCGGTCATCGCCCCGTACGCGGACAGCCGGGACGCGGTGCGCAAGCGGCATCAGGCCGAGGGCACCGCCTATCTGGAGGTGCATGTCGCGACTCCGGTCGAGGTGTGCTCCGAACGCGATGTGAAAGGGCTCTACGCCAAGCAGGCGGCGGGCGAGATCAGCGGGCTCACCGGGGTCGACGACCCGTACGAGGCGCCCGAGGCGCCCGACCTGCGGATCGAGTCGCACCGGCAGACCGTGCAGGAGTCCGCGGCGGAGCTCTACGCGCTGCTGAGCGAGAGGGGGGCGGCATGACGACTGTCGCAACCGTGCAGGAAGGCACCGGTCATCCGTACGCACTCAGCCACCTGGACTCCCTGGAGTCCGAGGCCGTGCACATCTTCCGCGAGGTGGCGGGCGAGTTCGAGCGGCCGGTGATCCTTTTCTCCGGCGGCAAGGACTCCATCGTGATGCTGCACCTGGCACTCAAGGCGTTCACGCCCGCGCCGGTGCCGTTCACGCTGCTGCACGTGGACACCGGGCACAACTTCCCCGAGGTGCTGGAGTACCGCGACCGCACGGTGGCCCGGCACGGACTGCGGCTCCATGTCGCCTCCGTACAGGAGTACATCGACGCCGGGAAGCTCCGCGAGCGCCCGGACGGCACCCGCAACCCGCTGCAGACCGTGCCGCTGACCGAGGCGATCCAGCAGTACCGGTTCGACGCCGTGTTCGGCGGCGGGCGCCGGGACGAGGAGAAGGCCCGCGCCAAGGAGCGGGTCTTCTCGCTGCGCGACGAGTTCTCCCAGTGGGACCCGCGCCGCCAGCGCCCCGAGCTGTGGCAGCTCTACAACGGCCGGCACGCCCCCGGCGAGCACGTCCGGGTCTTCCCGATCTCCAACTGGACCGAGCTGGACGTCTGGCAGTACATCGCGCGCGAGGGCATCGAGCTCCCGGAGATCTACTTCGCCCACGAGCGCGAGGTCTTCAGCCGCTCCGGCATGTGGCTGACCGCCGGTGACTGGGGCGGGCCCAAGGAAGGTGAGCGGGTGGAGACCAGGCAGGTGCGTTACCGCACGGTCGGCGACATGTCGTGCACCGGTGCCGTCGATTCGGACGCGACGACGCTGGTCGACGTGATCAACGAGATCGCCGCCTCCCGGCTCACCGAGCGGGGCGCGACGCGTGCCGACGACAAGCTGTCCGAGGCCGCGATGGAAGACCGCAAGCGCGAGGGATACTTCTAAATGACCACCGTCAGCGAGCAGTTGTCGGCCACCACCCTGCTGCGGTTCGCCACCGCGGGGTCCGTCGACGACGGCAAGTCCACCCTTGTGGGCCGCCTTCTGCACGACTCCAAGTCGGTCCTCACCGATCAGTTGGAGGCCGTCGAGCACGCCTCGCGCAACCGGGGCCAGGAGGCGCCCGACCTGGCGCTGCTGACCGACGGCCTGCGGGCCGAGCGTGAGCAGGGCATCACCATCGACGTCGCCTACCGCTACTTCGCGACGCCGCGCCGCCGGTTCATCCTGGCCGACACCCCGGGGCACGTGCAGTACACCCGGAACATGGTGACCGGTGCCTCGACGGCCGAACTGGCCGTCGTGCTGGTCGACGCCCGCAACGGCGTCGTCGAGCAGACCCGACGGCACGCCGCCGTGGCCGCGCTGCTGCGGGTGCCGCACGTGGTCCTGGCCGTCAACAAGATGGACCTGGTCGACTACGCGGAGCCGGTGTTCGCCGCCATCGCCGAGGAGTTCACCACCTACGCCGCCACGCTCGGCGTCCCCGAGATCACCGCGATCCCGATCTCCGCGCTGGCCGGTGACAACGTCGTGGAGCCGTCCGCGCAGATGGACTGGTACGGCGGCCCGACGGTCCTGGAACACCTGGAGACGGTTCCGGTCAGCCATGACCTCACAGCCTGCCACGCCCGCTTCCCGGTCCAGTACGTCATCCGGCCGCAGACCGCCGAGCACCCCGACTACCGGGGCTACGCCGGTCAGATAGCCGTCGGCGCGTTCCGGGTGGGCGAGGCCGTCACCGTCCTCCCGTCCGGCCGCACATCGACGGTCGCCGCGATCGACGCGCTCGGCGAGAGCGTGGACATCGCCCGGGCGCCCCAGTCGGTGACCCTCCGGCTGGCCGACGACATCGACATCTCGCGCGGTGACCTGATCGCACCGGCCGACGACGCCCCAGCCGTCACCCAGGACGTCGAGGCGACCGTCTGCCACGTCGCCGACCAGCCGCTCGCCGTCGGCCAGCGGGTGCTGCTCAAGCACACCACCCGCACGGTCAAGGCGATCGTCAAGGACATCCCCTCGCGTCTCACGCTGGACGACCTCTCCCAGCACCCGGCGCCCGGCCGGCTCGTCGCCAATGACATCGGCCGGGTCGTCGTCCGCACCGCGGAGCCGCTCGCACTCGACGCGTACGCGGACTCCCGGCGCACCGGATCGTTCCTGCTCATCGACCCCGCGGACGGCACCACGCTGACGGCCGGGATGGCGGGCGCCTCGTTGGCCGCGGCGGCCGAACCCGAGGCCGCCGCGGACGACGCCGAATGGAATTTCTGATGACCACGGATGTCTACTCCACGTTCGCGAAGGAGGGCGGCCGCATCGGCAGCGGTGCCCTTGGCAGCGGGCAGGGCGGGGTGGCGCGATGTGTGCGATGACGCACAGTGACCGATGGCGCACCCGATCGTGCCAACTGCACTACTCGCACAGCCAGTTCAGACGAAGACCTGCCGACTTCCCGGCCGCGTCCCCGTAATCGACCGGGACGCGTGCACCGGGCCGACGAGAGGAAATCCTCCCGTGTCTGCCCCCCGTACCACGCCGCGCCGCACCCTGACCGCCGTCGCCGCCCTGCCGCTGCTCGCCCTCGCGCTGACCGCCTGCGGCTACGGCTCCGAGGCGAAGCAGGACGGCGCCGAGAAGGCGGGCCTTGCCACCGGCGGCAAGAAGTTCTCCACGGACACCGTGAAGATCGGCTACTTCCCGAACCTCACCCACGCGACCGCCCTGGTCGGCATCCAGGAAGGCCTCATCGCCAAGGAGCTCGGCTCCACGACGGTCGAACCGTCGACGTTCAACGCCGGTCCGTCCGAGATCGAGGCGCTCAACGCGGGCTCGATCGACATCGGTTTCATCGGCCCTTCGCCCGCCATCAACGGCTTCACCAAGTCCAAGGGCAAAAGCCTTCGGATCATCGGCGGTTCGGCGTCCGGCGGCGTGAAGCTGGTCGTCGACCCGAAGAAGATCAAGACCCTGGACGACCTCAAGGGCAAGAAGATCGCCACCCCGCAGCTCGGCAACACCCAGGACGTGGCCTTCCTCAACTGGATTTCCGAGAAAGGCTGGAAGGTCGACGCCAACAGCGGCGGGGGCGATGTCTCCGTGGTCCGTACGGACAACAAGGTGATGCCGGACGCCTACAAGTCCGGTTCCGTCGACGGCGCGTGGGCCCCCGAGCCGACCGCCTCCAAGCTGGTCGCGCAGGGCGCGAAGGTGCTCCTCGACGAGTCGACGCTGTGGCCGGACAACAAGTTCGTGATCACGAACATCATCGTGTCGCAGAAGTTCCTGACCGAGCACCCGGACGTCGTCGAGGCGGTGCTGCGCGGCACGGTCGACACCAACGCGTGGATCGACGCCAACCCGGACAAGGCGAAGGCCTCCGCCAACGCCGCGCTCAGGACGCTGTCCGGCAAGGAACTTCCGGCAGAGGTCCTCGACCCGGCGTGGAAGTCGATCCAGTTCACCGACGACCCACTGGCCGCCACGCTCGGCACCGAGGCCGAGCACGCGGTGAAGGCAGGCCTGCTGGAGCAGACGGACCTGACCGGCATCTACGACCTGAAGCCGCTGAACAAGATCCTCAAGGCCGCGGGCAAGCCCGAGGTCGCCGACGCCGGTCTCGGTGTCGAGTAGGAACGTCCGGCACCCGAACAGGATTCCCAGGAGGTGACGACCATGGCGACCACCACGCTCACCAAGGCCGAGGACCGTACGGCAGTCGGGCACGCCGCCCGCATCGACCACGTCTCGAAGTCCTTCGACGGACCGGAGGGGCAGCAGCTCGTCCTGGACGACATCACACTCGATGTCGCTCCCGGCGAGTTCGTCACCCTCCTCGGCGCCTCCGGGTGCGGCAAGTCGACCCTGCTCAACCTGGTGGCCGGACTCGACCGCCCGACCGCGGGGTCCATCGAGACCCCCGGCGGGCGGCCGGCCCTGATGTTCCAGGAGCACGCCCTCTTCCCGTGGCTGACCGCGGGCAAGAACGTCGAACTCGCGCTGCGGCTGCGCGGCGTACCCCGGTCCGGCCGCCGCGCCGAGGCGGAGCGGCTGCTCGAACTCGTACGGCTCGGCGGGGCGTACGAGAAGCGGGTGCACGAGCTCTCGGGTGGTATGCGGCAGCGGGTGGCGATGGCCCGCGCGCTCGCCCAGGACAGTCAACTGCTGCTGATGGACGAGCCGTTCGCCGCGCTCGACGCCATCACCCGGGACGTGCTGCACGACGAGCTGACCCGGATCTGGCACGAGACGGACGTCTCGGTCCTCTTCGTCACGCACAACGTACGCGAGGCGGTCCGGCTCGCCGAGCGGGTCGTCCTGCTGTCGTCGCGGCCGGGCCGGATCGCCCGGGAGTGGAAAGTCGACATCGATCAGCCGCGCCGCATCGAGGACGCCGCGGTGGCCGAGCTGTCCGTGGAGATAACCGAACAACTGCGTGGGGAGATCCGCCGACATGGCCAGCACTGAGACCGCCGCCAAGGACACCGCCCAGGACCTGGCGGGCCTGGAGGCGGGACTCGACGCCCTCGACGCCGTACGGGTGAGCCGGACCCCGGTCCGCGAGGTGCTGGTGCGCAAGGTGCTGCCGCCCGTCGTGGCGGTGGTCCTGGTGCTCGCCGTCTGGCAAATCCTCATCTGGGCGCAGGTCACCGACGACTACAAGCTGCCGTCACCCTCCCAGGTATGGGACGAGGTGACCAACGCCTGGCTGCAGGGCACGCTGCTCGGCTACATCTGGACCAGCGTCTCGCGCGGTCTGCTCGGCTTCCTGCTGGCGCTGGCCATCGGTACCCCGCTCGGGCTGCTGGTGTCGCGCGTCAAACCGGTCCGCGCGGCGATCGGGCCGGTGCTCTCCGGGCTCCAGTCTCTGCCGTCGGTCGCCTGGGTGCCCCCCGCGGTGATCTGGCTGGGGCTCGACGACAGGATGATGTACGCGGTGATCCTGCTGGGCGCGGTCCCGTCGATCGCCAACGGCCTGGTCGCGGGTGTCGACCAGATCCCACCGCTGTATCTGCGGGCCGGGAAGACGCTGGGCGCCACCGGGCTGCGCGGCACCTGGCACATCGTGCTGCCGGCCGCGCTGCCGGGCTATCTGGCGGGTCTGAAGCAGGGCTGGGCGTTCTCCTGGCGTTCGCTGATGGCCGCCGAGATCATCGCCTCCTCGCCCGATCTGGGGGTGGGTCTGGGGCAGTTGCTGGAGCAGGGTCGGGAGACCAGCAGCATGTCGATGGTGTTCCTCGCCATCGTCCTGATCCTCACCGTCGGCATCGCGATCGACCTGCTGATCTTCAGTCCGCTGGAGCGGTGGGTGCTGCGCGGCCGCGGCCTCCTCGTCAAGAGCTAAGGGCTGTCCCGCAATCCCCGGCGGGCGCGCGACGACAGCCACGGCACCTCGCCGCACCGGCCAAACGCCCGAGTAGCTCCGCTACCAGGGCATTCGTCCAGCACGCCGATCGCACGCACCGAACGCCGCTCCTTCCCCCACGGGACAACTCAGAACAGGCCCCAGGACCATGACCGCTCCAGTACTTCTTGTCATCGCCCACGGCAGCCGCGACCCGCGGCACGCGGCGACCGTGCACGCGCTCACCGCGCGGGTGCGGTCGCTGCGGCCGGGGCTGCGTGTGGAGACGGGCTTCCTGGACTTCAACGCGCCGTCGGTGCCGAAGGTCCTGGAGCGGCTGGCCGCACAGGGGGCGCAGGACGTCGTCGCGCTCCCCCTGCTGCTCACCCGGGCCTTCCACGCCAAGTCCGACATCCCCGCGGTGCTGCGGGAGGCCCGCAGCAGACTGCCCCGGCTGCGGGTCCGGCAGGCCGAGGTGCTCGGCCCGTCACCGCTGCTCAACTCGGCACTGGAACGACGGCTGCACGAAGCCGGGATCCGTTCCGGCGACCGGAGTTCGACCGGGCTCGTCCTGGCCTCGGCGGGCTCCACAGACCCGGAGGCGATCGCAGTGATCGCTGAAATCGCGCGGGAGCTGCGGCACACCGGTTGGTGTTCCGTGCGGCCTGCGTTCGCCTCCGCCGCATCTCCCACGGGGTTCCCCCGTACCGAGGACGCGGTACGGGCCCTGCGGGACGAGGGGGTGCGCCGGGTGGCGGTGGCGCCGTACGTCATCGCTCCCGGCCGGCTCCCGGACCGGATCGCCGAAGGGGCGGCCGGCGCGGACGTACTGGCCGATGTGCTCGGCGCCGCACCGGAGTTGGCGCGGCTGCTGCTGACCCGGTACGACCGGGCCCCGGTGCCGGCGGCCCGGACCGCGGCGCTCACCGCCTGAGGCGGCGCCCCATCACCCCACCCCGTTCGCCCGGTTCACCTCCCGCTGGATGCCGGAGGGAACGGGCCGAGCCCGGACAAGAATCGGCACGTGGTCCCGGGCCCTTGTCCATCGACTCGAACCAGCCGCTCCGGCCAGGGCAGGGCGGGCGCTAGCATCCCCGGATGCGAACCATCGAGACACTGGTCCCACAGGCCGGGCAGATCGACGCCGAGGGCCTGCGCGCGTTCGACGCGGACGAACTGGCGGGGCACGTCGCCGATCCGGCGCATCCGTGGTGGCGCCGCAAGGCCTGTGTGGTCGCGCTGGCCGGGCGGATGCCGGAGCACCACGTCGCCGGACTGATCGCACGCATCCAGGACCCCCAGGACGACAACGAGGTCCGGATCGCGCTGCTGGACCTTCTCTCGGACCGGGCGGAACTCCTGCCCTGGCTCAGGCACGAGGACCGGCGGCAGGAGAGTTCGTACGGAATGCCCACGGCGATCCTCAGGACGCGTGGGCTGCTCGGCGACCGTTCGGCGGCCGGCGAGCTGGCGGCGCTCGCGGCCGATCCGTGGCGGCACCTCCGGGCGGTCGGCGAGGCCGGGCTGGACGTGCTGATCGCCCGGTACGGGGCGGAGGCGGTCCTGGCCGATGTCGGTGAGGCGCGCCCCGAGGGGCGCGCCTTCCACATACGGATGCGGCACCGCGCCGGACAGGACGTCACCGAGGCGCTCGCGGACCCCGACCGGGCCGTCGCGTACCTCGCCCAGTCGCTGCTGACCGACCCTGACCGGCTCCGCCGCTACCTCGACGAGGCGCCGACCACCGAGGCGAAGCTGTGGGCCGCGTACGCACTGCACCGTCTCACCGGCGACGCCGCCGAGACCCGGGCGATCCACGGCTCGCTGGGCCACCCCAGGGTCGAGGTCGACGGTCTGGACGACGAACTGCGCGGGGTGATCCTCCGGGAGTACGGTCACGACTGCGAGAAGCAGAGCGACCCGCGATGGCGGGTCGAGGCCATCTGCGCCGAGCCGCCCGTCGAGCCGGACGAGGACGAGCAGCTCCGCCGCGCCATGGCCTCGCTGACCGCGGCAGGCCTGGCGCCGCAGCCCCCGGTGTTCTGCAGCGAGTACCACCGGCAGGGCAGCGGCACTTATCACGTCATCCGGTTCGGTGAGAACGGGAGCGAGATATCCGTCAGCTTCCTCGGCCGGTTCGCCAGCTCCTACGAACCCGAACCGGCCGCCCGCGCGGCCCTGGAATCGGCCGGCTTCCGCTGGATCGACCAGGCGACCGGCGCGATCCGGGTCACCGGCCTGTGTGTCTACCACTTCGGCAGCCGCAAGCCCCTGGACATCGCCACCCTGCTCTTCTACTGGCAGGACTAGTGCCGCGGCCCTAGGGTCTGTCCGACCCCGATCCGCCGGACAGCCCAGGGCCTCCCGTCCGGCTCAGGCTCCGGTCCACTGCGGGTCGCGTCCGCTGCGGGCCAGTGCCTGCTCGAAGACCGACGCCGATGCGGGCACCGTCACCTCGTCGGCGAAGCCGTCGTACTGCCGGTAGAGCGCGGCCATGCTGTCGACGACGCCGAGTACGTAGGCCGCCGCCCCGTCGGAGAGCCGGTACTCCTCGCCGACGGCACGGGCCACGTCCCAGCCGTGCAGGGCAGTCTCCGCGATGAGCATCGCGGCGATGTCGGCGGCCGGGGTGGCCGAACCCCCGAGGTCGACCTCGCCCTCCCAGACCGCCGGGTCCGACCAGGCGGCGACCGCGCGGTCCAACTGCGCGGCGTACTGCTGCGCCCAGTCGGCGTCGGCGGTGAAGTCGCGGGTGTTGAGCTGCTCCGGGAGGTCCTTGCGCAGGGCGCGGTGCTCCAGGCCGTGGGAGGTGTACAGCACCCAGTGGTTGACGAGCCCGCGCACGTCCCAGTCACTGCAGGGCGTGTTCGGTGCGTCGAACTGCTCGGCGCGGATGGAGCGGGCGATACGGGCCGACTCGGCGGCGACTTCGGTCATGTGCGCGTGCTCGTTCTTCATACCGGAAGCCTACGAGTGCCACCTCGCACGGCTATTGAAGAAATGCGACAGCAGCCCTACCTCTTCCAACAGTCCATTGCCTCTGACCAACCAACCAGCCCTGGTGCGGCTCCCCGCTCCGCAACCAGTGAACTGCGGGCATGTGCGTGAAGGAGCACTCGCCCGTGACCACCCCCGTACCGGCCCCGCCGTCCCCGCCGCGGCCACCGCTCCCGAACCGGGTGCCGCCGCCCCGGTGATCCGGGCCGATGCCGTCTCGCTCGTACGGGACGGCAATGTGCTGCTCGACACGGTCTCGCTGACCGTTCGCAGCGGTGAGCACTGGGCGCTGCTCGGTGCCAACGGCGCCGGCAGGAGCACGCTGCTGGGGCTGCTCGGCGCGGTCAACCACCCCACCCGGGGTTCGGTGGAGGTGCTGGGACGCACGCTCGGCCGGGTAGATCTTCGGGAGCTGCGGTCGCTGTTCGGGCATGTCAATCCGTGTCATCCACTGCGTTCCCCGCTGTCGGTGCGCGAGGTGGTGCTGACCGGTCTGACCAACTCGGTCGAGCCGGTGCCGCGCCGGTCGGTGAGCGAGGAGCAGCGGGAGCGGGCGGAGCGGCTGCTGAAGATGCTCGGCATGGGCGGCAAGTCGGGCTCTCGCCGGCCGGCGCTGTCGCAGGGCGAGCGCGGCCGTACGCTCATCGCCCGCGCCCTGATGCCGCGACCGCGGCTGCTGCTCGACGAGCCGGCCACCGGTCTCGACCTCGCCGCGCGTGAGCAGCTGCTCGACAGTCCGGACGTGCTGCGGGAGGAACACCTGGAGCCGGCCGCGGTCCTGGTCACCCATCACCTGGAGGAGCTGCCCGCCTCCACCACGCACGCGCTGCTGCTGCGGGGCGGCCGGTGCGTGGCCTCGGGCCCGGCGGACGAGGTACTGACCACGGACCGGGTCAGCGACTGCTTCGGGCATCCGGTGCGGATCACCCGTACGGACGGCCGGTGGGCGGCTCGGGCGCAGCGCGTGGCCCGTCGCTGACGGTTGCTCAGCCGTCGGTGTCGGCAGCGGCGGCGCCGAACGGTGTGGCCTGGTTGAAATAGAGCACCCAGCCCGTGCCGGTCAGCCGCCACACCGAACTGCGGTGGGCGAGGCGTCCCTTCGTCTCGGTGTCGTAGGTGAGGTGGACGAGGTCGTCGGCGAGCTGGACCCCGCTCATCCGGGACGCAGTGAGCGGGCCGGGGCGCGGGGCGTCCTCCGCGGTGAGCGAGGCGATCATGGTGTCGCGGTCCCAGACCCGGCCGGTGTAGTCGATCTCGCGGTAGTCGGGGTGCAGCAGCTGGGAGAGGAGTTCGGCGGAGGCGCGCACGGCCGGGTCGAGAAGGCGCAGCTCGCCCTCGACCGCGGCGGCCACGCCGGGGGACGGTTCGGTCATGTGCGGGCTCCGTCGTGCGCGGAGGCCGGGGGCGCCGTGGTCCCCGGGGGTGCCGTCATCTCCACCAGCTTGACCACGGTGTTCCAGTTGCGCGAGGTGGCGACGAGGCCCTTGGTGACGGAGGAGCGGGACAGCGCCTCGGCCAGCTTCGAGCGGCCCAGTCCGTCGGGGGCGTAGAGGTAGAGGGCGCGGTCGCCGAGTCCGAACGCCTCGGGGAGGAAGGCCGCCGGGTCGATCCGGGCGAAGCGGTCGGCGTCGACCGGCTGGTCGTAGTAGGTGATGTGGAGCTGTTTTCCTTCGAGTTCGGCGGCCGGGAACGGGCAGGCCGCCGCAACTGCCGCCAGGTAGGCTCCGTCCCGGACCAGGCAGGGGACAATGAAGCCGAAGCGCTTCTCGATGGCCTGCTCCAGTTCGGCGGCGAGTGTGTTCTCGTCGTCCGACGGGCTGCTGAAGACGGCGTTGCCGCTCTGCAGGTGGGTGCGGATGTCTCCGTGTCCCAGTTCGTTGAGCAGTGTACGGAGTTCGGCCATCGGGACCTTCTTGTGGCCGCTCACATTGATCCCGCGCAACAGCGCCGCGTACATCGTCATGGGCACACCATAGGACGATCTCTTCGCGCGATGCGGCCGCCGCGCCCCGTGGGGGAGGGCGCGGCGGCCTGTCATGGCTGCGGGTCGGTTACTCGACGACCTTCAGCAACTTGTTCGGTGTGCCCTCGGTCGCGTTGGAGATCGCGTCGGGTGTGGCACCGTCGGTCAGCGCCGTGGCGACCTCGTCGGGGGTGGCGTCCGGGTGACCGGCGAGGTAGACGGCGGCGGCACCGACGACGTGGGGGGTCGCCATGGAGGTGCCGGAGATGGTGTTGGAGCCGTCGTCGCTGTCGTTCCAGGACGAGGTGATGTCCGAGCCCGGGGCGTAGATGTCCACGATCGAGCCGTAGTTGGAGAACGACGACTGCTCGTCGTCCACCGTGGACGAGGCGACCGTGATGGCCTCGGGGACGCGGGCGGGGGAGCTCTCGCTCGCGTCGGAGGATTCGTTGCCGGCGGCCACCGCGAAGGTGACCCCGGAGGCAATGGCCTTCTGGACCGCGGCGTCGAGCGCCTCGTCCGCGCCGCCGCCGAGGCTCATGTTGGCGACGGAGGGGCCCTCGTGGTTCTCGGTGACCCAGTCGATGCCGGCGACGACCTGCTCGGTGGTGCCCGAGCCGGAGTCGTCGAGCACCCGGACGGCGACGATCTTGGCCTTCTTGGCGACCCCGTAGGTCGCACCGGCGATGGTTCCCGCCACGTGGGTGCCGTGGCCGTTGCCGTCGTCGGCGCTGTCGTCGTTGTCCACGGCGTCGTAGCCCGAGCTGGCCCGGCCCTCGAACTCGTCGTGCGTGGTACGGACACCGGTGTCGATGACGTACGCGGTGACGCCCTCGCCCGCGCTGTCCGGGTAGGTGTACGCGTTGTCGCCGGCCGTCTCGGTCTGGTCGATCCGGTCCAGCCCCCAGGACGGCGGGTTGTCCTGGGTCTCGTCGATGTGGAACTTCTTGTTCTGGACGACCTTGGAGACGGCCGGGTCGGCCGCCAGGCGCTTGGCCTCGGTGAGTGAAAGGCCGCTGGCGGAGAAGCCGTTGATGGCGGAGCTGTAGTTGCGCTGCAGCTTGCCGCCGTACTCCTTGGCGAGCTTCGCCTTGTCGGCCTTCTGGTCCAGCATCACGATGAAGCTGCCGGAGACGGCGTTCGCCGCGTCCGCGCCGTGGACGACGCCCATCGCGGGGGCGGGGGCCGCGCCGGCGAGGGAGCTGTTGAGCAGGGTGACTCCGGCGGCCGCGGCCACGGCGGTTATCGCCGCGGTCAGCCTGGTCCGGCGTGCGCGCTTGTGAATTGCCATGAAGAGGGGTCTCCTCGTCATTCTTTGTGGGGGGATTGACCCCCGGCCGGAAGATCTCCGGGGGCTGGCTCGAAACCCTCGCCGATTGACGCGCCCAGATCAAGACCTTCATGCGGCTGTGACTTACTCAACAAAGTTTCGTAATAAGAAACCGGCCAGCCGTGCCCAAGTCGGGCACGGCCGCCGCAACAGCCGTCGCGCGCAACGGGCTTGGGGCACGACCGGCACACTTCGCACGCGGGAAGACGCGCCCCGCCCGACCGTGCGGACGGGCAGGGCGGCGGCTTGATTCCACCCCCGTGTTCACAGAGCTCTCACGAGGTGATCACGTTGAGGTCAGCTCCGCACGACGCGGACCTCGGAGACCCCCGTCAGCCCGGCGAGCGGCACCTGCGCGGCGGTCTGGTCCGGACTCACCGTCAGGCCGTCGCCGCGCACGATGTCGAGCAGCACCTCGGCCAGTGGCATCACCATGTGCCGGCCCCAACAGCGTTCCGAGGCATGCCCGAAGGGGAGGTAGCCGGGCTTGTCGTCCGGGTCGAGGCTGCCCCGGCGTTCGGGGCGGAACTCGTCGGGGTCGTCCCAGAGCGCGGGGTCGCGGTGGCTCACCAGCGGCAGGATCAGCACGTCGTCGGCCGGGCCGATCCGGGAGTCGAGCACGGGGTATTCCGGCGATGCCTTGCGCAGGACGTTCCAGGAGGGCGGCAGCAGCCGCATGGCCTCGTGCAGGATGTTCCGGTTCGAGGTGTCGTCGCCGAAGGGCACTCCGAGCCAGAGCGCGTTGGCGACGAGCGTCGAGACGGTGAAGCAGACCGGTGCCGCCGCCCGCCGGTAGAGGCCCATCGCGTAGCGCCGGTCGCTGTAGCTCCCTCGACGTCCCGGGCGCGGCTGCCGGTACCGGACATGTGCATCTGGTCTCCAAGAAGCGGGAAGGGCCCGCGCCCGGCGGGCCGATGAGGCCTGGCCGGACACGGGCCCGAATCGACTGACCGTGTCCCTCGAAGCGACGGACCGTTCTGTCGGCTCAGTACCAGTGGTACCAGGCGTACGCCTTCAGGCTCTTCTCCGGCGTCATCTTGTCCTTGAGCAAGAAAAGGAACTTCACAACAGCACCTCCATCTTTTACTCTGAATTTGCATTCAAGTGGACATGACTCTGACCGTCCACGACGCCAGTCCCCCCTTGAACCGGGAATTCTGCGTCGCTCACCGCCGAAAGGAGTGAAGCCCAGCGCGAAAGGCGTTGCCAATGACCTGTTTTTTTCACCGTGCCCGAACCGCAGCGAATCGGGCACGAGTGGAACCAAGTCCGGCAGATCTCCGTCCGGGCCCCCAAAAGAGGCCACACGTCCAGTTCTCGGCGGCGTACAGGCGGTGCGGAAGCACCGAACAGCCCGTCCGGGCAACAGATGCGACACGGCGCCCACACCCGCACAGGCGCATGGGCACAAGGATCTGAAGAGCCGAATTCACGTCACTGAATGCCTGAATCGCCGACACCCGCGAACGTCCCGGACGAGGGATGGGCGATTCGGTGGCGAGCGCAATGAAACGCACCGGTCGGTAATTCCGGGTCGGTCGGGTAATACTGATTGGCATACGAAACCGCCCCGGCCGACATGACGGCGCGGGCACAGAAGAACCGTCCGCCGCCGCGCCGGCCGGGGATTACGGGACAACCCCTGAGCGCCTCGACGACTCAGCGCTGATAGCGCGCCAGGACTCGATTCCCGTCGTCGACCAGACGCTCCCTCAACTCCTGCGCCCCGATGGCTCCGCTGTAGTACTCCTGGAGGGCGGGCGTGGCGACCTTGTCCTTCCACTCCGGGTAGCCGCGCACCGACTGGGCGGGCGCCGGCCGGAGCGCCTTCGCGACGGCGACGCCGGTCGCCCAGCCGTTCTCGGCGGTGTGCAGGGACGGGTCGGCGAGGGCCGCGGTGCCGGTCGGGAGCATCCAGTCGCCCTTGGCCAGGCGCACCATGTTCGGCGGCCGGAGCATGAAGTCGATGAACTGCGCGGCCTCCTTCTTGTGCGGGCTGGCCTGAGAGACGGACAGGGTCTGCGGGCTCACGCCCTGGGCGAGGCCCGCACTGCCCGCGGGGGCCGGCAGGACCGTCCACTCGAAGCCTTCGGGTGCCTGCTCGACGACCTGTTGGCGGTACGAGAAGCCCAGCGGCACCATCGCGTACTTGCCGCCGAAGAACCCGGGCAGGGTGTCGGAGCCGCCCATGCCGAGTGCGGTACGCGAGGCGCTGTGGTCGGTGTTGACCTGGTCGTGGACGGTGCCGGGGACGACCTGGTCGCCCTCGCCCGCACGGATGGTCACCTTGCCGTCGGCGCCGCGGTGGAAGAGCTGCCCGCCGCCGGAGAGTCCGAGGTTGAGGGTGACCGGGACCGGCTCCTTGAGCGGCCAGGCGACGCCGTACCGTCCCTGGCCCGTCAGTTCCTTGGTCACCTGCCGGAACTCGGCCCAGCTCCACGGCTCGTCGGGGGTCGGGACGCGGACCCCGGACCCGGTGAGGATCCTGGTGTTGGCGATCAGGACGCGGGGCTCCTGGAGGAACGGCACACCGTAGACGCCGTCGCCGAAGGTGGTGGTGGACCAGCTCTGCTGCGGGATGTCTGCGGTCAGCCGGCCGGGGAGCAGTCCGCGCAGGTCCGCGAGGTAGCCGCCGTAGGCGAAGTCGGCCAGGTCGTCGGAGGCGTCATGGATGATGTCCGGTGCCTCGTCACCCTCGAAGGAGGTGAGGAGCTGGTCGTGAACGGTGTCCCAGCTGCCCTGGACATAGCTGACACGAATGTCCGGATGGGCCTCGTTCCACTCCTTCACCAGCTGTTTGTTGGCGTCGACGGACTCCTTCTGCCAGGCCAGCGACTGGAAGCTGAGCTCGATCCGGCCTTCGTCGCCCCGGCCGTCGTCCGTCCCGGCGCAGCCGGTGAGCAGCAGGGCCAGAGTGGCCGCGGCGGCGGCCGTCGTCCGCAGGGATGCCCGCATCAGCACTTCACCGCCCCGGCCGGCATGCCGCCCGTGATGCGCCGCTGGATGATCGCGAAGATCACCAGCGAGGGCAGGGTGGCGAGGAACGCGGCGGCGGCGAGCGGCCCGAGATCGGCCGCGCCCTCCGCACCGATGAAGTGGGTCAGTACGACCGGCAAAGTCTGCTTCTGTGGGGTCTTGAGCAGGACGAGCGCGAAGAAGAGCTCGTTCCACGCGGTGATGAAGGCGAAGAGCGCGGTGGCGACGATGCCGGGGGCCAGCAGCGGGGCCGTGACCGAGACGAGGGTCCGCAGTCGGCCCGCGCCGTCGACCGAGGCGGCCTCCTCCAGCTCGGCGGGCACGGCCCGTACGTATCCGACCAGCATCCAGAGCGCGAAGGGCAGCGCCCAGACGACGTACACCATGATCAGCCCCCACAAGGTGTTGATCAGATGGAGGTTCTTCAGGATCAGGAAGAGCGGGATGATCAGCAGGACGAGCGGAAATGCCTGGCTGATCACAACCCATCCGGTGGCCGCCGTGGAGAGCCTGGAGCGGTGGCGGGCCATCACATACGCCATGGGTGTGGCGACGGCGACCGCGATGAGGGCGGCGCAGACCGCGGCGATCAGCGAATTGGCGGCGGCCTGGAGCAGCGGCTGTTCGTCGAATGCCGTGCGGAAGTTGTCGAGCGTCGGATGGTCGGGGATCCAGGCGGGGTGCAGGGAGCCGAGTTCGCGCGCCGGTTTGAATGCGGTGGAGATCAGCCAGAGGAACGGGAACGCCAGGAAGACGAGATAGCCGAGCAGCGCGGCGTACTGTCCGGCGCGTGCGCCTGCGCTGGTGCGCATGCTCATCGGCCCTCACCTCCCCCGAGCCGGCCGGCGAGATACACGGCGAGGATCACGGAGATCACCGCGACCATCACACAGCCCATCGCCGCGGCATATCCGAACTGTCCGTAGTGGAAGGCCTCTTCGTACGCGAAGAGCATCGGAAGCCGGGTGCGCCCGCCGGGCCCGCCGTTGGTCAGTACGTAGACCAGCGCGAAGGAGTTGAAGTTCCAGATGAAGTTGAGCGCGGTGATGGCGAGCGCGACCGGTCTGAGCACGGGCCAGGTGACGGTGCGAAAGCGGCGCCAGGCACCGGCCCCGTCCAGCGCGGCCGCCTCGTGGAGCTCCTGCGGGGTGTTCTGCAGCCCGGCGAGCAGGGCGACGGTGGTCTGGGGCATGCCCGCCCAGACGCCCACGACGATCACGGCGGGCAGTGCGGTGGCGAGTCCGGTAAGCCAGTCCCGGCCGTCGCCGAGGCCGAGATCGCGGATGGTCTCGTTGAGGATGCCCGCGTCCGGGTTGTAGACGAGCCGCCACATGAGGCCCACGACCACCTCGGGCATCGCCCATGGAACGATCGCCAGCGCCCGCGCCAGCCAGCGCATCCGCAGATCCTGGTTGAGCAGCAGGGCGAGGCCGAGGGCCAGCACGAACTGCGGGACGGTGACGCCGAACGCCCACGCCAGGCCGATCCGGAACGAGTCCCAGAAGAGGGTGTCGTGGAGCAGGTCCTGGAAGTTCAGCCCGCCCACCCACTGGGTGGAGCGGGTGCGGCCGGACTGGGCGTCGGTGAAAGCCAGCGCGATGCCGTAGAGCAGGGGGCCGACGCTCAGGATCAGGATCGGGATCAGCGCGGGCAGCACCAGGAACCAGGCGCCGGCGCTCCGGCGGGCCGGCCGGGGCCGCTCGTCCTGCGGGCCGCCGGGCGGGCCGTGTCTTTCCGATCGTACCGTTGCACTAGCTAATGCCACGAATTCGCCCCTTTGCGTCTTTCGATCGGTTTCATACCGTTCTGGCCGCTCAGGTGGCCTCCGTCATCGTGCTGACGGGCCGTAGCTTCGTCAAGCAGGCCTGCACCGATGCGAAAATCGGAGCCATGAACGAGATGCGTGCGCGTGAGGTGCTGACCGCTGCCGGACTGTCCGGCGGTGCGGAGCTGCTCGCGCTGGGTGAGAACGCGGTGTTCGCCGTGGGCGACCTGGTGGTCAAGGTCGGCCGGGACGCCGTGCAGCACCCGGAACTACGGGACCGGGCCGAACGCGAGGTGGCCGTCGCCCGATGGCTGGCCGACTCGGGCGTGCCCGCCGTACGGGCCGCCGAGGACACGGCGCGCCTGGTCGAGGGCCACCCCGTGACCCTCTGGCACCGGCTGCCCGACGCCGTACGCCCCGCCGAGCCGCGGGACCTGGCGCAGCTGCTGACCCTGGTGCACGCGCTGCCCGCCCCGGACGGCCTCGGTCTGCCGCGCCGTGAACTGCTGGGCGGCGTCGAACGCTGGCTGCGGCTCGCGGGCGACGCGATCGACCCGGCCGACGCCGACTATCTGCGCGAGCGCCGCGACGGCTTCGCGGCTGCCGCCGCCGCACTGGTCCCGCATCTGCCGCCGGGGCCGATCCACGGCGACGCGCTGCCCCGCAACGTCCATGTCGGTCCGGACGGGCCGGTGCTGGTCGACCTGGAGACCTTCTCCGCGGATCTGCGCGAGCACGACCTGGTGGTGCTCGCGCTGTCCCGGGACCGGTACGGCCTGGCGCCCGAGGCGTACGACGCGTTCACCGCCACGTACGGCTGGGACGTCCGCGAGTGGGAGGGCTGCGCGGTGCTTCGCGGGGCCCGGGAGACGGCCAGTTGTGCCTGGGTGTCCCAGCACGCGCCGGCCAACCCGAAGGCCCTTGTGGAATTCCGCCGCCGGGTGGCCTCGCTGCGTGACGGCGACACGGCGGTGCGGTGGTATCCGTTCTGAGCTCCGCCCCCTGAACCCGGCTGCGGACCCGGCCGTCAGCCGGCGGCGACCCCGGCCGGCTCCCGCAGCGGCCAGTGGCCGTCGACCACCGCGTCGGCGGTTCCCTTGCGGCGCAGGAACTGCTGGAAGTCCGCCGCCCATTGCGCGTACCACTCCACTTGGCGCTCGTGCAGCTCGGCGGCGGTCAGCCCGGCGACCGAACCGTGCCGCTCGGCTATGGCGTACGCCACCCGGACCGCGGCCAGTGCGTCCGCCCCCGCGTCATGGGCTCCGCCGTGCACCACGCCGTACTCGACGCAGACCGCCTCCAGGTTGCGCTTGCCCTTGCGGTAGCGGTCGACGGCCCGGTCGATGGTGTACGGGTCGACGACCGGCCCGATCCCCGCCCCGTCGAGCCGGTCGCTCAGCGACGGCAGCCCGTGCCGCTGCAACTCCGCCGTGAGCAGCGTCAGATCGAAGGCGGCGTTGTACGCGACGACCGGCACGCCCCGGCGCCAGTACTCCGTGAGCGTCGCGGCGATCTCGTCGGCCACCTCGCGCACCGGCCGGCCCTCCGCCGCCGCCCGCTCGCTGCTGATGCCGTGGATCGCCGAGGCCTGCTCGGGAATCCGGATGCCCGGATCCGCAAGCCAGGTGCGCTGCCGCACCGGCTCCCCGTCCCTGCCGCCGACGCCGACGACCGCGGCCGTCACGATCCGGGCCTCCAGCGGATCGGTGCCGGTCGTTTCCAGGTCGAAGCCGACCAGCGCCTCCCGGTGCCAGCTCATCCCGTACCTCCTTCGTGGTGCTCTCCCCCAGGTGATGACCACCCTCGCATGCACCACTGACAACGCGGTCGCGGCCCCTCAGGAGACGGGCCGGGAGTCCGCCCATACGGACTCGAATTCCTCGCGGTACGTCTCGAACAGCCCGTGCTCGTTGTCCTGACCCGCCCGGACCACGGCACGCCCGCCACCGCGCAGCACCAGCACGGGCGCCTCCATGCCGCGGGCGCGCCGCAGATAGGTCTGGACGACCCCGACCGCGTCCGTCCCGTCGCCGTCCACCAGATAGGCCGTGAAGCGCGGGGTCTCGTCGAACACATGGATCTCGAAGGCACCCGGATCACGGAGCTTGGAGCGGACCCGGCGCATATGGAGGATGTTCATCTCCACCGACCGGCTCAGCTCGCCCTTCTTCAGGCCCAGCTCCCGCTCCCGGCGCTTGACCGCGCTGCTCGCCGGGTTGATAAAGAGCAGCCGCACCCTGCAGCCCGACTCGGCGAGCCGGATGAGCCGGCGGCCGGAGAAATTCTGCACCAGCAGATTGAGCCCTATGCCGATCGCGTCGAGCCGGCGCGAACCGCCGAAGAGATCCTCGGCCGGCAGCTGGCGCTGGAGGCGCACCCGGTCGGAGTGGACGGAGACCACGTCCGCGTACCGGTCGCCGACCAGCTCCTCGACGGCGTCGACCGGGAGCCGGTCGGCCGACGGGACCGCGGCGCCGCTGCCCAGGATCTCCAGGAGCCGGGCGGAGGCGCGCTCGGCCTGGGCCAGGACCGCCTCGTTCAGGGCGCGGTTGCGGGAGACCACATTGCGGGCGACCTCCAGCTCGTCGAGCGCCAGCTCCACCTCGCGCCGGTCGTCGAAGTACGCCTCGAAGCACGGCCAGTGCTGGACCATCAGCTCACGCAGCTGAGGCAGCGTGAGGAAGCTGAGGACGTTGTCGTCGGCGGGGTCCAGCAGATAGCCCTTGCGGCGCGAGACCTCGCGCACGGCGACGGCGCGCTGCACCCACTCCTGCCCGGCGGGCCCGGCGGCGGCCACCACCCAGTCCTCGCCGTGGACCGGCTCGTAGATCGGCCGGAGCACCGCGGCGACCACGGCGCGCAGCCGTTGCTCCACGAGATTCAGCCAGATGTAGGCCCGCCCGGCCCGCTGGGCGCGCGTCCGCACCTCGCTCCAGGTGTCCGCTCCCCAGTCCAGTTCCGCGCCGATCTCCATGGGCTGCGCAAGTGAAACCGCCCCTGGTGGGACATCGGTGGATTCCCCCTCGTGACCTGGGTCACCTGGGGGCAGCTCGAAGCCTCCCGAGCTCACCCGCGCACCGCCTTCCACTCCCCCACCAACGATCAAGGAAGGGTACTCCGGGAGCGGGAGCCGGTGCAGCCGGATGCACATGCTGATTCGTCAACTCCTCCATGACGCGTGGATGTTCCCGGCGGCAAGATCTGCCGTAGTGAGGGGATTCATAGTGATTGAGCGCCCCATCCGGCGCCCGGTACCGGGCGGGAGCCGGGTCCGGGGGGCCGGGTCCCGGTTCCGGGCGACACGGAGAGGCCCGATGTTGACCGGACCGCGTGACGTGCCGGTCGGTCCTAGGTAGCCGCACCTGTTTCGGGGAAGATCTGGCTCAGAGCCTGTCGGGTGGCCTCCGATCGGATAGCGGACGCGGTCCGGTGCGTGCGATTCCGAGGCGGAGGAGGGAGTCGACGCGGAGCGTCGGCGACCGACGACAACCCGGGAAGCGTGCGTGCCAGGGCGTGGCCGCCCGGCCGGAGGCCACCCGACAGGCTCCAGGGCCGGTCCGGCGGATCAGGGGTCGGACGGGTTCTGGCAGCCCGCAAGCTCCAGGCACCCGGATCAGAAGTGGAAGAGTCGAACCTATGCAGGTCTGGCCCGGACAGGCGTATCCCCTCGGTGCCACGTACGACGGCGCCGGGACCAACTTCGCGGTCTTCTCGGAGGCCGCCAGACGAATCGAGTTGTGCCTGCTGCACGACGACGGTTCCGAGACGGCGGTGGAGCTCAGGGAGACCGACGCCTTCGTCCGCCATGCCTATCTGCCCGGTGTGATGCCCGGTCAGCGGTACGGATTCAGGGTCCACGGGCCGTACGAACCGGAGCGCGGCGTCCGCTGCAATTCGGCCAAACTGCTGCTCGACCCGTACGCCCGCGCCGTCGCCGGGCAGATCGGGTGGGGCGAGGCGGTGTACGGCTATCCGTTCGGCCGGCCCGACGCGCGCAACGACCTCGACTCGGCGCCGCACACCATGACCTCGGTCGTGGTCAACCCGTACTTCGACTGGGGCGACGACCGGCGGCCCCGTACGGACTACCACCGCACGGTGATCTACGAGGCCCATGTGAAGGGCCTGACGATGCTCCACCCGGGGCTGCCGAAGGAGCTGCGCGGCACCTACGCGGGCCTGGCCCATCCGGAGGTGATCGCCCATCTGACGGAACTGGGCGTCACGGCGATCGAGCTGATGCCTATTCACCAGTTCGTCCAGGACCACCGGCTGGCCGACGCCGGGCTGGCCAATTACTGGGGCTACAACACCATCGGCTTCTTCGCCCCGCACAACGCCTACGCCTCCTGGGGCGACCGCGGCGAGCAGGTGCTGGAGTTCAAGCAGGTCGTGCGGGCGCTGCACCAGGCCGGCATCGAGGTGATCCTCGACGTGGTCTACAACCACACCGCGGAAGGCAACCACCTGGGTCCGACGCTCTCCTTCCGGGGCCTGGACAACGCCTCGTACTACCGGCTGGCGGACGACCAGCGGTACTACATGGACACCACGGGGACCGGGAACTCCCTGCTGATGCGGTCGCCGCACGTGCTCCAGCTGATCATGGACTCGCTGCGGTACTGGGTCACGGAGATGCATGTGGACGGCTTCCGTTTCGATCTGGCGGCCACCCTGGCCCGGCAGTTCCACGAGGTGGACCGGCTGTCGTCGTTCTTCGACCTGGTGCAGCAGGACCCGGTGGTCAGCCAGGTGAAGCTGATCGCCGAGCCGTGGGACGTGGGCGAGGGCGGCTACCAGGTGGGGAACTTCCCGCCGCTGTGGACCGAGTGGAACGGCAAGTACCGGGACACCGTGCGGGATCTGTGGCGGGGCGAGCCCCGGACCCTCGCCGAGTTCGCGGGGAGGCTGACCGGCTCGTCGGACCTGTACCAGGACGACGGCAGGCGGCCGCTCGCCTCGATCAACTTCACCACCTGCCACGACGGATTCACGCTGCACGACCTGGTCTCGTACAACGACAAGCACAACGAGGCGAACGGCGAGGGCAACCGGGACGGCGAGAGCCACAACCGGTCCTGGAACTGCGGCGCGGAGGGGGACACCGACCAGCCGGAGGTCCTCGATCTGCGGATGCGGCAGATGCGGAACTTCGTCGCCACGCTGATGCTGTCGCAGGGTGTGCCCATGCTGAGCCACGGCGACGAGTTCGCGCGTACGCAGCGGGGCAACAACAACGCGTACTGCCAGGACAGCGAGTTGTCGTGGGTGCACTGGCCGGACCCGGCAAAAGCCGCCGAGGACGAGGCCGGACGGGACGGGGCGAGCGACCTCGGCAGCAGTCTGCTGGAGTTCACCCGGGCGATGGTCTGGCTCCGCCGCGACCATCCGGTCTTCCGGCGCCGCCGGTTCTTCCACGGCCGTCCGGTCGAGGGCACCCACGACGAGCTCTCGGACATCGCGTGGTTCACTCCGCAGGGCCGCGAGATGACGCAGCGGGACTGGCAGGCCGCGCACGCCAAGGCACTGACGGTCTTCCTCAACGGACACGCGATCTCGGAGCCGGGGCCGCGCGGCGAGCGGATCTCCGACGACTCGTTCCTGCTGATGTTCAACGCGAGCGCCGAGACGCTGGAGTTCTCCGTTCCGGTGAACCACGGCCGACAGTGGATGGTGGTGGTCGACACAGCCCGCCCGGTCGGAGTCATGCCCGGCTCAGGGCCGAAGGTGGCGGCAGGCGATCGGGTGACGCTGGTCGGACGCAGCATGACGGTGCTCCAGCGGCCCGCCTGAGGCGTGTCCGGCAGCCGGGGCACACCGCCGGTCGTGCCCTTTGCGGCATTCCGTGACACAGATGCCGCCAGGCTGGGTACGAACGTCCGCATGACGCCCACCGCCACCTACCGGCTCCAGCTCCAGCCCGACTTCCCGTTCTCGGCCGCCGGAGACGCCGTGCCGTATCTCGCCTCGCTCGGCGTCTCCCATCTGCATCTGTCCCCGGTCCTGGAGGCCGTGCCCGGCTCCCGGCACGGTTACGACGTCGTCGACCACGGCCGGGTCCGCGCCGAGCTCGGCGGTGAGGAGGGGCTGCGGGAGCTGGCCCGCACGGCACGCGGCCACGGTCTCGGGCTGATCGTGGACATCGTGCCGAACCACATGGCCGCCGTCCCGCGCCACAACCACGCGCTGTGGGAGGTGCTGCGCGAGGGCCCCGGGTCCCCGTACGCCCGCTGGTTCGACATCGACTGGGCGGCGGGCGGCGGCAAGGTGCTGCTGCCGGTGCTCGGCGGGCGGATCGGCGACGAGCTCGGCAGGCTCCGGGCGGACGGGGACGTGCTGCGCTACGGCGAGCAGGAGTTCCCGCTGCGGACCGGCACCGCCGGTCTGCCGCTGCCGGAGCTGCTGGACGCCCAGCACTACCGGCTCGGCTGGTGGCGGCTGGCCCGTACCGAGCTGAACTACCGGCGGTTCTTCACCATCTCGGAACTCATCGGGGTGCGGGTGGAGGACCCCGAGGTCTTCGCCGCCACCCACGGCAAGATCCTCGAACTGGTCGGGGACGGTGTCGTCGACGGGCTGCGCATCGACCACCCCGACGGGCTGGCCGACCCCGCGGCCTACCTGGAGCGGCTCTCGGCGGCCACCGGCGGGCGGTGGACGGTGGTGGAGAAGATCCTCACCGGCGGCGAGCCGCTGCCCGCGGACTGGGCCGTCGCGGGGACGACCGGGTACGACGTGCTGCACCGCGTCGACGGCCTGTTCGTCGACCCGATGGGCGCGGCGGAGCTGGTCGGCCGCTACCGGGAGTACGCGGGCCCCGCCGGCGACCGCGGCGGTTTCTGGACGGCGACCGTGCGGCGCGCCGCGTACCGGGTGGTGACGCATGAACTGGCCGCCGAGACGGAGCTGCTGACCCGGCTCGCCGTACGGATCTGCGCGGACGACCCCGCGCTGCGCGATCACGCCCCGTGGACGCTGCACGCCGCCGTGCGCGAACTGCTCGTGCGGGTACCGGTCTACCGCCCGTACGCGACGGCCGGCGGGCCCTGCACGGCGACGGCCGAACAGACGCTGTCGGACGCGGTCGTACGGGATGCGAAGGCGGTGTTCGCCGTGGCGGAGGAGGGCTCGGCCGTCGACGTGGTCCGGGAGCTGGCGCTGGGGCGGCTGGGAGAGGGGCCCGAGCGGGGCGCGTTCTGTGCCCGGTTCGCCCAGACCGCTTCCGCGTTGCGCGCCAAGTCGGTCGAGGACACGGCGTTCTACCGGTACGTGCCGTTGATCTCGGCCAACGAGGTGGGCGGCGACCCCGGGCAGCCCGCGGTGACACCGGAGCAGTTCCACGCGTTCTGTGCCCGGCTGGCCCGTGACTGGCCGGCCACCGGCACGGCGCTGACCACCCATGACACCAAGCGCAGCGCCGATGTACGGGCCCGGATCGCGGTGCTGACGGAGTGTCCGGAGTCGTGGTCCGGGCTGCTGACGGAGCTGGAGCGGGCCACCCCGGCCACCGCGCCCGACGCCCAGCTCGCCTGGCAGGCCTGGCAGACGGCCGTGGGCTGCGCGAGGCTGCCGGGCGGCGAGATGGCGGGCCGGCTGGAGCCTGCGCTGCTGAAGGCGGTCCGCGAGGCCGGGCTCTTCACCAGCTGGACCGAATCCGAACCGGGATACGAGCGGGCGGTGACGGACTTCGTCGCGGCCGGGCCGGCGGCCGGTTCCGGTCCGGTGCGCGAGATCCTGGAGCGGTTCGCGAACATGCTCGACCCATATGTGCGGGCCAATGTGCTCGGGGCGGCGCTGGTGCATCTGACGATGCCGGGTGTGCCGGATCTGTACCAGGGCACGGAGCGGGAGTACCTGGCGCTGGTCGACCCGGACAACCGGCGGCCGTTCTGCGAACCGTCCCTGGACGGGGCCCTCGGCGAGAAGGGCGAGCTGACGGCGGCCGCCCTGCGGCTGCGGCGCGAGCGGCCGGTGGTGTTCGGCGAGTCCGGTACGTACGTCCCGCTGAGCGCCCGTGGCCCGGCGGCCGCGCACTGTCTGGCGTTCTGCCGCTCGGGCGAGGTGGTCACCGCCGTGACCAGGCTGTCGTTGCGGCTGGCCGAGTCGGGCGGCTGGCACGACACGGAGCTGGCGCTGCCGGACGACGGGCCGTGGACCGATCTGCTGGCGCCCGGTCGGGAGTACGCCGGGGGCCCGGTCGCGCTCGCCGAGCTCTTCGCCGCGCGGCCGGTGGCGCTGCTCAGCCGGGCCGGACGAGGAGGGCCCGCAGACCACGGGTGAGCAGCCCGGTACCGGCCGGGCGGAACCCGTCCGCCCAGCGGAGCCGGAGCATCGCGTCGAGCAGCGCACGCAGGCCCTGGCGGGCTTCCAGCCTGCCGAGCAGGACGGCCGGACAGGACGCGGGTCCGGTGAGGGACCGGCTCCGGTCGCGGCGGAAGGGGTCGAAGAGGTCGGGGGCGGCGAACCGTTCCGGATCGCGGCCGGCCGAGCCGATCAGGCAGGCGACGTACGCCCCGGCGGGCAGGGTGCCGCCGCTGCTGGCGGCCTCGGTGACGGTGCGGCGCAGCCGCGGGCTGCACCAGCGGTCCTGAGCGGGCCGGCTGCCGAACCGCCGACTGCCGTGCGGCCGGTTCCCGGGCGGGGGCTCTCAGCCCGGGGGCCCGGGGACGGGCGCGGAGAGCCGGAAGCTCATCCGCCCGAAGCTCACCTGGTCCCCGTCGCGGACCGGGACCGTGCCGGTGACCCGTTGGCCGTTGACGCAGGTGCCGTTGGTCGAGCCGAGGTCGCGCAGCAGCCAGCAGCCGCCCCGCACGGTGAGCTCCGCGTGCATCCGGGAGACGGTCTCATGGTTGAGCCGCAGACCGTTCCCGGGGTCGCGGCCGATCAGCAGGGGGTGCGGGCTGGGGGTGGGGAGCAGGAGCTTGGGGAGCCGTTCGGTCTGCCAGACCCGGCGCACCCGGCCGGGGAATCCGGAGACCCCGCCCACGACCCGGAGTATCCGCCGTGACCAGCGGCCCTCGCCCCCCAGGTCGGCGGTGAGTGCGTCCAGCTCCTCGGAGCGCCGGGCGGTGAGGGCCAGCTCCATGCGCCGCATGAAGGTGTCGTGGGACAGCTTTCCCTGTGCCGCACCGTCTCTGAGTACGCCGAGCACACGGTCGCGCTGGGCGTCGGACAGCCGCACGGAATACGTGTGGGACTCGAAGGAGGACGTCACACGGCCAATTGTCGGTCCGACCGCCCCGGAGTGTCCAGAACGGGCCCGTGTCCCGTCCCGGCCCCTGCGCAGCGCCCTGACCCCGGATATCCCCGCGCACGGCCGCGAAGACGTTGCTACCGTCTCCCGCCGCAGGCCGCCCGGCATCCGCCGGAAGGCACTTCGGCGCGCTTACAGGAGCTTGTGTGACCCCTGCACCACAGGAACTGACCATCCGTCCGCTCACCGGTCCGCAGGAGCTCGGGCTCTTCCGCCGGCTGTCGTACACCCTCGATCACGAGCTCGCCGACGACCTGGAGAGCGGGCGTCGCCGCCCCGATTGGATGTGGGTGGCGATGCGCGGCAATCACCTGGTGGCACGCATCGCGTGGTGGAGCCTGAGCGGTCAGGCGCCGCTGCTCCTCGACTTCTTCGACCTGGACGACACACTGCCCGAGCCCGAACGCGTCGAGATCGGGCTGGAGCTGCTGGAGACGGCGACGGCAGCGGTCGTGCCGGCCGGCGCCCCGCGGCCCGAGTACGGACGCTTCGTACCGGCCGACTGGCGCGAGGACTTGGCCGTCCGCGATGTCGTCGAGGCCCGGATCCGGGTCATGGAACGTTCCGGTGCGCGGATGCTGGTCGAGCGGCTCCGTCTGGAGTGGCGCGCCGGCACGCCGGTCCCCGCCGACAGCGGCCGGCTCCGCTTCCGCCCGGTCGACGGGCGTGAGGATCTCCTCGCGCTGATGGCACCGGTGATGGAGGGCACCCTCGACGCCCACGGGCAGGCCGATCTGGCGTCCGGGCTCAGCGCCCGCGAGGCTGCCGAGAAGCACTACGACGAGGAGCTGGCGAAGTACCGGACCCCGCACGAGTGGTGGCGGATCGCCGAGCTCCCGGACGGTGCACCGGTCGGGTTCGTGATCCCGGCACGCAACGACTACAACCCGATCATCGCGTACATCGGTGTGCTGCCCGCCCGGCGCGGCCACGGCTACATCGACGACATCCTCGCCGAGGGCACCAGGGTGCTGGCCGCGCAGGACGGCGTGGCACGGATCCGGGCCGCCACCGACCTCGGCAACGTACCGATGGCCAAGTCCTTCGAGCGCCTCGGGTACGTGAACTTCGAGCGCTCCTTCGACATGGTGTGGGACTGAATCGGCGGACGGCCGGCTCGCCATACGCCTCCGACGGCGAACTGGCCGGCATCCAGGTGCCCGCCCACGACCCGGGCGGCCCGTGCATCGGCTTCATCGGGGTCGTTCCCGAGCAGCGGAGCCACGGCTACGGGTACGACCTGCTCGTGGAGTGCACACACTTCCTCGCGGCCGAGGGCGCCGGGTTCATCACGGGCGCCACCGACCGGAGCAACGCGCCGATGGCAGCCGCGTTCGCGCGGGCCGGTCATCGCATCAGTCAGGAGCGCATCCATCCGATCCGAGTGCGGGGGTGAGTTCCGCCAGCCATTCCAGGCGGAGCTGCTGCTCGGCGGGGATCGTCGCGTCCTCGCCGCGCGGCCCCACGTTGAGCAGCAGACTGCCTCCCCCGGCCGCTGTCTCGCGTACCAGCGACTCCAGTGCCTCGCGGCCGAGGTACGCCTCGGGCGGGGAGTTGCGGTTGTAGCCGAAGCCGTGGTCGATGCCGCGGGTGATCTCGTACGGGTCGGGCCCGGTGCAGCGGGCGAATTCCGGGGTGCGGAAGTCGTAGTACGGGGGCCGGCGCGGGACGAAACCCTCGCCCCGGGCGACGGTGCGTCGTTCCCAGCTGTTGTACAGGACCTTGGCGCCGGGAAGCCTCAGCGCACGCCACATCGGCGCGTACGGGAACAGCCGGTCGTTGACGACGCCGTGCGGGACGGCGAAGCGGTAGTACTCGATGAGCCGCTGGACATCGGTGCGGGAGCCGGGCCAGGCGATGTCGTTCCAGAGGATGTCGGGGCGGTGACGGCGGATCAGTTCGCGTATCTGGGCACCCGCGTAGGCAGGGTAGCCGCCGCGCGGTACGGCCGAGACGGTGTCCGCGCCGGTCCCTATGGGGCGGTCGTCGAAGGTCCAGTCGAGTCCGCCGGAGTAGTAGACCCCGAAACGCAGCCCCTCGGCCCGTACGGCTTCGGCGAACTCACCGACGACGTCACGTGTGGTGTGCCAGCGGGCGCGGTGCGGGTTGGCGGCCTCGGAGGGCCAGAGGCAGAAACCGTCGTGGTGCTTGGTGACCAGGACGGCGTAGCGGGCGCCCGCGGCGCGGAAGCCGCGGGCCCACTCGGTGGGGTCCCAGCTCTCCAGGGCCTCGTTGAAGTCGCCCCCGAAGGCGGCGTACGGGCGGGATCCGTAGGTCGCGCGGTGATGGGCGGAGACGGGGCTGTCGGGGAACCGGAGCGCGTTCTCGTACCACTCGGCGTACCACGTCCAGCCGAGCGGCGAGCGGCGGCCGGCCAGGGGGAGTTCGTCCACGGGGACGTACCGCGGGGCCCAGCCCGGCACCGAGGCGGGCGTCCAGTGCACGAAGATCCCCAGTCCGGCCCGGGTCCACCATGAAGCAACCATGCCGCGAAGTATGGATCACACCGCGGACGGTCCGTCAGGCCGGTGTGCCCGACTGCCCCTTCTGCGTACGGATCAGCTCGCGGTACCAGGCGTACGAGTCCTTGGGCGTCCGGCGCAGTGTCTCGTAGTCGATGTGGACCAGGCCAAGCGCTTGCCGGCGCCCTCGATCCACTCGACGTTGTCGGTGAGCGACCAGGTGAAGTCGCCGCGCACGTCGACGCCCGCGTCGATGGCCTCACGAAGGGCCCGCAGGTGCCCTTCGAGGTAGGAGATGCGGCGGGTTTCCTCGAGGAAGCCGGGCGGGAAGGACGGCACGGTCATCTCGGCCTCCACGGCCGTAAGAGGGAGCGCGTATTGAGCGGAACCCGGCGGGGCAATGATCAGAACCAGACTTAATCGCCAGTAACGGGCTCGATCCAGTGTCGTGGGCCGGTGATCGCGGCTGCTGCCGACGACGGGGCACGGGCGAGGAGACGAGGAGCGTTGCAATGCTGTTCGAGGTATGGGCACCGGATGCGGGCTCGGTCGGGCTGTGGCTGTCGGGCGAGCTGCGGGCTATGGGACGTGATCCCGGGCGGGACGGCTGGTGGACGGCCCGGGCGGAGGCGTCGGACGGGGACCGCTACGGCTTCGTCCTGGACGGGGGCGAGCGCGAGGAGGGCGGCAGCGACGGGGACGGTGCCGCCCCGCGTGTGCTTCCCGATCCGCGTTCGCGCCGCCAGCCGGACGGGCCGGACGGCGAGAGCGCCGTCGTCGACCACTCGCTGTTCGAATGGCGCAGCGACTGGGCCGGCCGGGGGCTTCCGGGCGCCGTCCTGTACGAGCTGCACATCGGTACGTACACCGACGAGGGCACCTTCGACACAGCGGCTGCGCGACTGGGCCACCTGGCCGAGCTCGGCGTCACCCATGTGTCGCTGATGCCGGTCTGCCCGTTCCCCGGCACGCACGGGTGGGGGTACGAGGGGGTGTCGCTCTGGGCCGTGCACGAGCCGTACGGCGGGCCGGATGGGCTCAAGCGCTTCGTCGACACCGCGCACGGTCTCGGGCTCGCGGTCCTCCTGGACGTGGTCCACAACCACCTCGGCCCGTCCGGCAATCATCTCCCGGCCTTCGGCCCGTACTTCACCGGAACCCATCACACGCCGTGGGGCCCGGCGGTCAATCTCGACGCCCCGGGATCGGACGAGGTGCGGGCGTTCCTGCTGGACAGCGCGCTCGCCTGGCTGCGGGACTACCGGCTCGACGGACTGCGGCTCGACGCGGTCCACGCGCTGGCCGACGGGCGGGCGCTGACCTTTCTGGAGGAGCTGTCCACGGCGGCCGACGCGCTCGCGGCCGAGCTGGGCCGTCCGCTCCCGCTGATCGCCGAGTCCGACCTCTGCGACCCGCGGACCACGACCCCCCGCGAATCGGGCGGCATCGGTCTGCACGCCCAGTGGAACGACGACTTCCACCACGCCCTGCACACCGCGCTCACCGGGGAGTCCCAGGGCTACTACGCGGACTTCGCCAAGGCTCCGCTGGCCGCCCTCGCCAAGACCGTGACGAGCGTGTTCTTCCACAACGGCACGTACTCCACCTTCCGGGGCCGCACCCACGGCCGCCCCGTCGACATCGTCCGCACGCCCGCCCACCGCTTCGTCGGCTACGCCCAGACCCACGACCAGATCGGCAACCGGGCCCTGGGCGACCGGCTCTCCGCCACTCTCTCCCCCGGCCTGCTGGCCTGCGCCGCTGCCCTCGTCCTGACCGGGCCCTTCACGCCGATGCTGTTCATGGGCGAGGAGTGGGGCGCGCGCACCCCCTGGCAGTTCTTCACCGACCACACCGATCCGGAGCTCGCCGAGGCGGTACGCAGCGGCCGGCGGCGGGAGTTCGCGGCGCACGGCTGGGTGGCGGACGCCATTCCCGACCCACAGGACCCGGCCACCCGCAGCCGGTCCTGTCTGGACTGGAGCGAACCCTCGCGGGAACCGCACGCCCGGCTGCACGCCTGGTACCGCGAGCTGATCGCGCTGCGCCACACCCTGCCCGACCTCCGCGACCCGGACCTGGCGTCGGTGCGCACCGCCCACGACGAGCAGGCGCGCTGGCTGGCCTACCGCAGGGGCGATCTGCGGATCGCGGTCAACCTCGGCGAGAAGCCGGCCACGATCCCGCTGGGCGGCAGCCGGCGCCGGGGCGGCGTGGACCGGGTGGTGGCGGCGTGGGAACCGGTGGAGGCCCCGGGCGTCGACGGGCTGCTGCACCTGCCGCCGGAGTCGTGCGTGGTGCTGGCCGACGACTGACGGCCCGGCGCCGACGGGGCGCGCCCCGCGTCCGGCTACTCGACGATCGCCAGCTCGCGCGCGGTGCTGTTGAGACGTCGGCCGCCGTCCTCGGTCACGGTCACGATGTCCTCGATCCGCACACCGAACCGGCCCGGCAGATAGATGCCCGGCTCCACGGAGAAGCACATCCCGGGCACCAGCGGCTGCTCCTCGCCCTCGATCATGTAGGGCGGTTCGTGGGTGGTGACGCCGATGCCGTGGCCGGTGCGGTGGATGAAGCGTTCGCCGTAGCCGAACTCGGTGATCACCGCGCGGGCCGCGCGGTCGATCTCCTGGCAGGCGACGCCCGGCCGGACCGCGTCGCAGCCGGCCTCCTGCGCCTCTCGCACGATGTCGTGGACCCGCTGTTCCTCGGCGGTGGGTTCACCGACGTGAACCGTACGGGAGGTGTCCGAGCCGTAGCCGTGCTTGAGGCCGCCGAAGTCGAGTACGACCATGTCGCCCCGCTCGATGGTGCGGTCACCGGCCTCGTGGTGCGGATTGGCGCCGTTGGGGCCGGAGCCGACGACTGTGAAGTCGACCTGGGAGTGCCCGAACTTCCGCAGCAGATCTGCCAGTTCTGCGGCGATGTCGGTCTCCTTGCGGCCGGAGAAGCGCACCTTGAGGATCTCCTCGTACGTGGCGTCGGCGGCGGTTCCGGCGGCCGCGAGCCGCTCCAGCTCATGGGCGTCCTTCACCGCGCGCAGCATCGGCAGCGCCTCGGTGAGGGAGACGTACGAGGTGCCCGGCAGCGTGCGCTGCAGCCCGAGCAGGTGCATCGCCCAGGCGTTGTCGCTGATCCCGAACCGGCCCGCGCCGTCGAGCAGCGGTGCGGTGACGGCGTAGGGGTCCGTGCCGTCGGTCCAGTCCCGCAGGGTGAGGGCCCGGGCGCCGACGGCCTTCTCCGCGTCCGGGGCCTCCAGCGTCGGGACGACGAGGACCGGGTCCTGACCGGCCGTGAGGACGAGGACGGTGAGGCGTTCGGTGTTCACGGGCTGGTAGCCGGTGAGGTACACGAGATCGGGTCCGGGCGCGACCAGGACGCCCGCGAGCCCGGCCTCGGCAGCGGTCTCGGCCGCGCGCGTCATACGGGCCCGGTAGTCGTCGGCGGTGAACGGTACGGGCTGGCTCTGGCTGGGCATGCGGGACCTCCTGGCGACGCGACACGGCACACAGCATCCTGCCTCTCCGGGCCGGTCGACGCGAGCGGGGCTCCGCCACCTCTCGGACGAGGCCGACCCGAGCCGACGTTCACGGGGTTCGCGTACGCCTCGGGTCAGCGCGTCCCCTTGCCCTCCAGATACGCCAGCACCGCCAGCACCCGTCGGTGCACCGTGCCGTCGTCGGGTTCCAGGCCGAGCTTGGCGAAGATGGAGCCGATGTGTTTGCTCACCGCCCGTTCGGTCACCACGAGTTCGGCGGCTATGGTGCCGTTCGCCTTGCCCTGGGCCATCAGTTCCAGCACTTCGCGCTCGCGCGGGGTGAGGCTCCGCAGCGGCTCGGCCGACGACTTGCGGGTCAGCAGCTGGGTCACGACCTCGGGGTCGAGCGCCGTGCCGCCGGCCGCCACCCGGTCCAGCGCCTGGAGGAACTGGTCGACCCGGCCGATCCGGTCCTTCAGGAGATAGCCGATGCCCTGCGCGCCCTGGGCGAGCAGCTCGGCGGCGTACGTCTCCTCCACGTACTGCGAGAGCACCAGGATCGGCAGCTCGGGCAGCTCCGCGCGGGCGGCGAGTGCGGCACGCAGCCCCTCGTCGCGGAAGCTGGGCGGGAGCCGCACGTCGAGCACCGCGGCGTCCGGACGGTGTTCCAGCAGGGCGGGCAGCACCTCGGGTCCGGTCGCCGCGTCGGCCACCACCTCGTGGCCCGAGCTGGTGAGCAGCAGGATCAGGCCCTCCCGCAACAGCGCGTTGTCCTCGGCGATCACGATCCGCACGGCAGCTCCACCTCGATGTCCGTCGGCCCCCCGATGGGGCTGCTGATGCGGGTGGTGCCGTCCAGGGCGGCGATCCGCCGTCCGATGCCGACCAGCCCGCTGCCGGACCCACCCCGGTCCGTTGCCCGCGCGGGCCGGGGGCTCGGGCGATCGCCGCCGGTGGAGGGCTTCTCCGAGGTGCCGTGCCGTTCGCCCGCGCCGCCGTGCCCATTGTCGCTGATGGTCACCCGCAGGGTGCCGGGGGTGCGTTCGATGCGCACGGTCGCGGCAGTCGCACCGCTGTGCTTGCTGATGTTGGTGAGTGCCTCGGCGATGACGTAGTAGGCGGCGGCCTCTATCGCGGCCGGAAGCCGCCGGCCGTCCTCGACACCGTCCAGTTCCGCGGTGACGGGCACTCCCGCGTCGGCAGCCAACGCCCTTACCGCGCCTGCCAGTCCACGGTCCGTCAGCACCGGAGGATGGATGCCGCGCACCACGTGCCGCAGTTCCGCGAGGGCCGCCTCCGCGCCGTCCTGTGCCTCGTCCAGGCGGATGCGCGCGGCGGCCGGGTCGCTGTCCAGGAGCTGTCTGGCGAGGCCGATGCGCAACGACAGGGCGACGATCCTGGCCTGGGCGCCGTCGTGCAGATCGCGTTCGATGCGCCGCAGTTCGGCGCCGTGCGCCTCGACCGCACCGGCCCGGCTCTCGGTCAGCTGGGCGATCCGTTCGGCGAGCGCGGCCGACGGCGACGAGGTGAGCAGCGACCGTGTCCAGCCGGCCGACAGGTCCGCGAGTACCCCGTGCCAGCGCAGCACCCACCCCTGCCGCTCGGGCAACGGGGTCCCGTACTCGTCGGCGGCGCGCCGGTCCAGCAGGTGCACGACCGGCAGAGCGACCCCGTCCACCAGGAGCCCGACCGGCCACAGCACCATCGCGAGGTAGCCGATGGCATTGCCCATGAGCGCCTGGAGGGGCAGCCAGAGCACGTCGCGCCAGACCGTGGGATCGGCGAGCACCCGCCGTACCCGCTCGGACAGTTCTCCGTTGTCCAGCGACGGATACCGCGTCGGTGTGAACGGCACGCCCAGCCGCGCCGCCGCCCTGCGTCGTTCGAACTCCGCGCACCGGCGCAGCACCTTGGCGGCCTCCGGCAGCGCGGGCAGCCCGATGATCACGGCGGCGAACAGCAGCACCGCCACCACGAGGAACGCGCCCACATAGGCGAGCAGCGCGACCGCGATACCGACGGCCAGATAGCGCGAGGCGTCCCACGAACGCCGGATGGCGGCCGCGAGCGGGGCGGGTGTGATGCTCATGACGCATCACGTTACGGGGGTACGCCCACCGCCGGAGTGGGGCCCTGTCCCGGCGCGGGGTGGAGCTGGCTGCACCCCTGTTCCGGGACCGCGCACCCTCGTGCGGACAGCCTCGGATTCCTAGCGTTTACCCAGGTCGGAAGGGAAGGCGGGGCTGGGCACGATATGGCCGGGCACGGCCGGCGGCCGGTCCGCCCTCCGCCGCCGGAGGTGAGCGTGTACGGCACGGCCGCTCGTGAAGAGCTCGCTCCGAGCGGTGGTGGCCCCGATGCCAGGCCAAGGCATCGGGGCCACCACCGCTCACGTGTTCCGCCCTGGGACGGCCAGGGCGTGTTCCGGAAGTAGCGTCGTCCGCCCTGAGGGCGGGGCCGGGGGCGTCCGGTGCGTGCGATCGCAAGACGGAGGGAGGAGAGCGCAGCGGGCCGCGCCGACGACCGACAACGCGGCGAGCAATGGGGTCTCCCCTGCTCGAGCGATGCCGAGAGCTCGGGGCAGTGCCGGACGCCCCCGACCCGGCGGGACTTTCGAAACACGCCCCGGCGACGGGCCCGGCCGGTCAGCTCTGCTCGCTCTGGTCCTGCTCGGCCCCCTCGATTTCGAAGGTGAAGGGGCTGTCCTTGAACTTCCCCTTCACCCAGGTGCTGATGTCACCGGTAGTGACACTCTTGTCGTTCGTGTTCTGCACGACGTGGTGGGAGTCCTTCACCTGGCTGAACACGGCATCGCCCGGACCGCTCTCCTTGATGATGATGACGTCCGATGCCGTCGCCGCGGTCGCGGTGACGGCACCCAGACCCGTGACCAGTCCGATCACGGTTGCTGCGCAGGCAAGAATCCTCTTCATGGCCGGTCTCCCGTGCGTGGGGCAGCGTGTGCCGCGGGTGCGGCAGCGAGTGCTGCGGGTACAGGCGTCGATGTACCCGCACCCGGACCGAAGTGATCACTCTTCGGAGTCATTCACCTGACCGGTCGGCCGCCGATGAGCCGAAGAACGGTTGGGGCCCCGGGCCCGGCCACCGGCCCCGGGGCCCGATCGGCAGCGGCACTCCCGTGCCGTTTCCGGGTCACGAGGACATCGGCAGCGGCAGCGCGCCCTCCCGGCCCGCGGCCGCGGCCAGCGCGTCGAGGACCGGGGCGATCAGGGGATGCCCCTCCGCCCCCTGCCGTACCGCGGCGAAGACCCGGCGGGTCGGCGCGCTGCCCTCCACCGGCCGCACCACCACCCCCGCCAGCTCCATCCCCCGCAGCGCCGACCGCGGCACCAGCGCCACCCCGGCGCCCGCCCCGGCCAGCGCGACGACCGCGCGGAAGTCGTCCGAGGAGTGCTCCAGCCTCGGCTGGAAGCCGGCGAACTCACAGGACAGGACCACCACGTCGTGGCAGGGGTTGCCGGGGTACGGGCCGATCCACGCGTCCTTCTCCAGGTCGGCGATGGCCACCTGCGCCCGGCCTGCCAGCCGGTGCCCGACGGGCAGCACCGCGTCGAACGGCTCGGAGTACAGCGGCACCCGGGTCAGCCGCAGATCGTCCTCGCCGGGGGCGCCCCGGTACTCGACGGCGACCGCCACATCGACCTGCCGGTCGAGCACCATCGGCACGCTCGCGTCGCCCTCGGCGTCCTGGACCCGTACCCGGATGCCGGGCGCGGTCCGCGTCAGTTCGGCGATCGCGGGGGCGAGAACCAGGCCGATGCCGGTGGCGAACGCGGCGACGGTGACCGTACCGGCGTCACCCGAGCCGTACGCGGCGAGTTCCGCCTCGGCACGTTCCAGCTGGGCCAGCACCGCGTTGGTGTGGGTCAGCAGGATCTCCCCGGCGGGGGTGAGCCGGGCGCCGCGCGCGCCCCGTTCGACGAGCCGGTGCCCGGTCTCCTGCTCCAGCGCGGCGAGCTGCTGGGAGACCGCGGAGGGGGTGAGATACAGCGCGGCGGCTGCGGCGGTCACCGTGCGGTGGTCGGCCACCGCACGGAGGATGCGCAGCCGCCGTGAATCGATCATGCGCCCCATTGTCCCAGGTCACGGAGGGAACCCCGCCTCGCGGGCGGGGCTTTCCGGTGAGCCTTCGGGCAGGGGCGGCCGGGCGCTACTCCCCCAGTGCGGCCCGCGCGTCGACGAACGCGTCCACGGCCCGGTTCACGTCCGCCGTGGAGTGGGCGGCGGAGAGCTGGACGCGGATGCGGGCCGCGCCCTGCGGGACGACCGGGTAGGAGAAGCCGATCACGTACACACCGCGCTCCAGGAGGAGCTCCGCCATCCGGCCCGCCTTCGCCGCGTCCCCGATCATGACGGGGGCGATGGCGTGGTCGCCGGGCAGGATGTCGAAGCCCTCCGCGGTCATCCGGGTGCGGAACAGCTCGGTGTTGGCGTTCAGCCGCTCACGCAGGTCCCCGGCGCCCTCCAGCAGGTCGAGGACCTTCAGCGAGGCGGCCGCGATGACCGGGGCGAGGGAATTGGAGAAGAGGTACGGCCGGGAGCGCTGGCGCAGCAGCGCGACGATCTCGGCGCGGGCCGCGACATAGCCGCCGGACGCGCCGCCGAGCGCCTTGCCGAGGGTGCCGGTGATGATGTCGACGCGGTCCATCACGTCGTGCAGCTCCGGCGTGCCGCGGCCGCCGGGGCCGACGAAGCCGACGGCGTGCGAGTCGTCGACCATGACCATGGCGTCGTAGCGCTCGGCCAGGTCGCAGATCTCGCGCAGCGGCGCGACGTACCCGTCCATGGAGAAGACGCCGTCGGTGACGACGAGCCTGCGCCGGGCGCCGGAGGCCTCCTTGAGCTGCTTCTCCAGGTCGTCCATGTCGCGGTTGGCATAGCGGAACCGCTTGGCCTTGGAGAGGCGGATGCCGTCGATGATGGAGGCGTGGTTGAGGGCGTCGGAGATGACCGCGTCCTCCGGGCCGAGGACGGTCTCGAAGACACCGCCGTTGGCGTCGAAGCAGGAGGAGTAGAGGATCGTGTCCTCCTGTCCGAGGAACGTGGAGAGCCGCTGCTCCAGCTCCTTGTGGACCTCCTGGGTACCGCAGATGAAGCGGACCGAGGCCATGCCGTAGCCCCAGCGGTCCAGCGCCTCGTGGGCGGCGGCGATCACCTCGGGGTGGTCGGCGAGGCCCAGGTAGTTGTTGGCGCAGAAGTTGAGCACCTCACCGGGGCGGCCGCCCGCGGTGACGGCGACCGACGCGGACTGCGGGGTGCCGATCACGCGTTCGGGCTTGTGCAGTCCGGCGGCCTCGATCTCTTCGAGGGTGGTGCGCAGGTCGTCGCGTACGGATTCGAACATGAGGGGGGTCTCCCAGCTGTCTACGGTGGCGTCGGCCACGGAGGCGTCGGGTCAGGGCGTCGGGTCAGGAGGTCCAGTCGAGGATGACCTTGCCGCCGCGGCCGCTCGCCGCGTCGTCGAAGGCCGCCTCGAAATCGCGGTAGCCGTACCGGCCGGTGATCACGGGGGCGAGGTCGAGGCCGCCCTCCAGCAGTACGGACATGGCGTACCAGGTCTCGTACATCTCGCGGCCGTAGATGCCCTTGACGGTGATCATCGAGGTGACGACGCGGGCCCAGTCGACGGCGAACTCCTCGGACGGCAGTCCCAGCATGGCGATCCGGCCGCCGTGCGTCATGTTCGCGATCATGTCGCGCATCGCCTCGGGCCGGCCGGACATCTCCAGGCCGACGTCGAAGCCCTCGCGCAGTCCGAGGCGCTTCTGGCCCTCGGTGATGGTCTCCTCGCCGACGTTCAGGGCGAGGCTGACGCCGACCTTCCGGGCCAGTTCGAGGCGGGCCTCGCTGACGTCGGTGATGACGACGTTGCGGGCGCCCGCGTGCCTGGCGACGGCTGCGGCCATGATGCCGATCGGTCCGGCGCCGGTGATCAGTACGTCCTCGCCGACCAGCGGGAACGACAGCGCGGTGTGCACGGCGTTGCCGAACGGGTCGAAGATCGCGGCGACATCGAGGTCGACGGGGACCCGGTGCACCCAGACGTTGGACGCGGGAAGGGCGACGTACTCGGCGAAGGCCCCGTCCCGGCCGACGCCGAGCCCGAGCGTGGAGCGGCACAGGTGGCGGCGGCCGGCCAGGCAGTTGCGGCACTTGCCGCACACCAGGTGGCCCTCGCCGCTGACCAGGTCGCCGACGTTGATGTCGACGACATCGGCGCCGGTCTCCGCGACCTCACCGACGAACTCGTGCCCGAGGACGAGCGGAGTGCTCACGGCCTGCTGCGCCCAGCCGTCGTAGTTGCGGATGTGCAGATCGGTGCCGCAGATGCCGGTACGGAGGACCTTGATCAGTACGTCCGTGGGGCCGATCTCCGGCTCCGGCACGTCCATCAGCCAGAGTCCCGGCTCGGCCTTCTGCTTCACGAGTGCCTTCACGGCTGCGGCTCCCTGCGCTGGTGCGGCGTTGAGTACCCCGGGCCGGGGGCATGCCTGTGCAAAGCCTGCGGCCCGGGGAGGATCGAGAGGGACGGGGCGAGTGGCAGCGCGCGTCGACCGGCTGCCGCGCACCATCCTCTGCCGTCACGGAGAAATCTGCCGCACCCCGCGCCACAGGTCCATCGAGGTTTTCTTAAGCACACCCGAAGATCCGCTTCATGCCGTCGTACGGTTGGCCCGTCCGGACCGACCGCACCCGTCGGTTGTCCTGCAAGGCGGTTGTCGTCACCGAATCGGCGTACGGGGGTGCCGCCCGGGCTACTCCCCCTCGGTCCGGGCCGGTTCCGGGTCGGTGGCCAGGCGGGCGTGCAGGTGCTCGTCGTGGTACTTGCCGTCGCCGAAGCGGTGGGAGTCGCGCAGGGTGCCCTCGGGGAGGTAGCCGCAGCGGTCGGCCACCCGGCAGGACGCCTCGTTGCCGACGGCGTGGGCGATCTCGATACGGCGGGCGTCGGCCGTCGCGAAGCCCCAGCTCGTCACCGCCCCGGTCGCGCGGGTCGCGATGCCCCGCCCCCGGGCGGCCGGCAGCAGCCAGTAGCCGATCATCGCCAGTCCGTCCGCGCGGTCGACCCAGCGCAGGGTGACATTGCCCAGCAGGGTGCCGTCGGCGGCGTCCAGGGCGGCGAAGGCGGCGGCCGCGCCGCGTTCCCACCCTCCGTCGCGCGCCTCCGCCCATGCGCGGGCCGCGTCACGGTCCGCTGTCGCTATGGGGTTCCAGAGGGCGATCGCCGGATCCGCCCCGGCGGCCACCAGGCCGTCCAGCACGGCCTGAGATCCAGCGACCTCCCGGCTCCAGGGGCGCAGCACCACATCTCCCAGATCGAGTGTGGTGCGGATGAAGGACTTGCGGTCGACGGGACCGGGGCTCTGGGCGGCCTGCGGGGAGGAGGAAGTACTCATGGCGCCTTTCTACCGAAGCGCCGATCCTCTGACCAGCGATTTCCCGCAGCGTCGAGGCCCTGACCAGCGTTTTCCCGCAGCGCCGAGCCCCTGACCAGCGATTTCCCGGAGTGTCGAGGTCGGGGCCCGTGCGCACCGCGCCGCGCACCGAAGTCGGCACGGTGTGCGGCGCGGCGGGCCTCACGGGGCGTACGCCGTACGGCGGTTCAGGAGAGGGCCAGCTCCGTGACGTTGTTGGCCTGCAGGACCCAGGTCGCGCTGAGGCCGCCCTCCTTCACCCGCGCGTCGCCGTCGCCCTTGAGGACGCCGATCCGGTTGCCGGACAGGGCGATCTGGATGGCCTGGTCGTACTCGTGCACCCAGCTCGCGCTGAGCCCGCCCTCCTTGACGTGCGCCGTGCCGTCGTCCTTCAGGACGCCGATGCGGTCGCCGGACAGTTCGAGCTGGATGACGTCGTCGGCCTCCCGTACCCAGGAGGCGCTGAGGCCGCCCTCCTTCACCCACGCGACACCGTTGCCTGCGAGGACGCCGATGCGGTTGCCGGCCAGGTCGATGCCGATGGCGTTGTCGGACTCCCGTACCCAGGAGGCGCTGAGGCCGCCCTCCTTCACCCACGCGACACCGTCACCGGTGACGACACCGATGCGGTTGCCCGAGAGTTCGAGCTCCTTGACCTTGTCGGTCTCCTTGACCCACGTGGCACTGAGGCCCCCCTCCTTCACATAGGCCTCGCCGTTGTCCTTCAGGACGCCGATGCGGTTGCCGGAGAGGGCGATCTGCTTGACGTCCGTGGCTTCCTTGACCCAGGTGGCGCTGAGGCCGCCCTCCTTCACCCACGCGACACCGTCCCCGGTGAGGACGCCGATGCGGTTGCCGGACAGGGCGATCTGCTTGACGTCCCCGGACTCCTTGACCCAGGCGGCGCTGAGCCCGCCCTCCTTCACATGGGCGTCGCCGTTGACACGCAGGGTGCCGATGCGGTTGCCACCGTCGCCGGAGACCGTGCCGGGCACCGCGTCGGCCGTGGTCGAACCGGCGAGTCCGGCCAGCGCCAGAACGGCCACCGCCGTGGAGAGAGTTTTGAGATTCAACGGAGCAACTCCTGTACACAGAGGGATCCGTGGGCCCAATGAGCAGTGCCCTCGGGGGATTGAGCAATCCGATGACGATCAACGACCGAAGGGCCGGAGGGTGCGTGCGCCATTGGGGTGGGGCAGGCGCATTGAACGGGGCCTGCCGCGCGCCGGTCCGCGCGAGTCCGACTTGGTCCGGACGGAGGCCGGGCGGCCTTCCGGCGGGGTGCGTGCGGGGCGGTGTGCCTTGATAGCGTCGCTCCCGCGATTGCGGACCACTCCCCGCCGGGGTCGTCGCTGCGCCCCGGACGGCCTGCCCTCGACGGGCGGTCCGCGGAGCGAGCGTGCTGAGGGTACGGGGACGTTCGCCGCAAGGACGAAGAGGGCCGACGCATGAGCCTCGCGCAGTTGCACTACACCTCTGCCACCGCGGGGGACGACGGAGGTGGCGCGCGATTCACGGCGGTCGGCGCCGGCATACCCACGCCGGTACTGGCGGAGGCCGGGCAACTCCTGGGGTACGAACCGCCCGCCGGAGCCCCGTACCACCCGACCACCGGCGAACTCCGGTCGTTTCCCGAGGCGTTCAGCTTCAGCGCCCTGTCCGACGGCAGTCATCTGCTCAGCCGCACCGTGGCGCTCGGTGGTCCCGGTGCCGGTGGTTTCCACGCGCACGCGGTGCATCTTCCGGCCGGCACCCGGCTGCCGGGCGACGCGCTGCCGATCACGGCCTGGCGGTCGCCGAACTGGGCCTCCGCCGCGCCGGGCGGCTCCGCCCCCGGCCCCCTGGCCGGCCTGCCCGCCTCCGCCGCCTTCGGCCCCGAGGCGCTCAACGACTTCGCGGTCTCCCGGAGCCCCTGGCTGGCGGCGGTCTTCGCCGATCTGCGCCGGGTGTGCGAGGAGCCGGCCTCGGCGCGGCTCGTTCTCGTGGAGCGGCAGTGTGCCGATGTCGCCCGGTGGATCGCCCTGGCCGGGACCGTGCTGCCGCCGGAGACCGCTCAGCGGCTGACCTTCACCACCTACACCCGCCGCCCTTCCGAGTCCCCGCACCGGATCGTCGGAGTGCTGCCGGAGGACGCTCCCGGCCCCACCGGCCCGGACGGCGGCCTCCTGGTGCGCGACTGCACCGGGGCGCGTCCCGGGGAGCCGGTGGGCGACGCCTGGGCCGAGACCTGCGCCCGGATCTGGCGCAACCGGTCCCCGGAGCTGTTCCGGACGGCGGCGGAGCTGCCCGGCGAGCCCTTCGCCGCCGGACCGCTCGCCGTGACGGCACTCTGCGCGGGCGTCCCGCTCGGCCCCGACGCACGTGCCGCGGCCGCGAACTGGGCGGCCGAGCGGCCGTACGCGCTGGACGAGGAGCGGACGCTGCGGCTGACCGACGCGCTGACCGCGCCCGGCCTCGACCGCACGAGCGCCGAACTGCTCGGTGTCACAAGGCTTTTGACCGCTCTCGAAGGACGGTCCGCCGCTGCCGCGACCGCCTCGCTCGGCGCCCTGCTGGTGACGGAGGCGGTGCGTGGCGGCGATGTCGCACTCGAACCGCCCGCCCGCTCGGTCTTCGCCGGACCGGCCGGGGAGCGTACCGCCGCCGCACTCGTCACGGCTCTGGGAGACGACCTCCGTACCGAACTCGCCATCGGTACACCCCATGCGTCCGCCGCTCCCGGGCGCAGTGTGGGGCGCGCCGTGCAGTTGCTGCGGATCGCGCGGCTGCTCGATGTGGACTGCCGGGAACTGCTCCCCGATGTCGTGGGCCGGATGGCCCGGTCCCTGCTGGACGAGGGGGCCGCCGGCTGCGGCGCGGTGCTGCTCGATCTGCTGGACGAGCAGTTCGATGTCCGTACGGCGCTGCTCGGTGAGCTGGACCGGATCGCGCCGCAGGACCCGTCGGCGGCGGAGCGGCTGCTGGCGGAGGTCGCGCTGCCGTTCACCGGGGCGCAGGCACTGCCGCACCTGCGGATGTGCGCGGCGGCGCCGGACGCCAGGGCGGGCGGTGGCGAGGACCGGGTGAAGGTGCTGAACGCGGTGCTGCGAGCCGGTGGAATGTCACCTTTCACCGAGCCGTTGGTGCTGCGCACGGCAGTGGGGCTCGCCTGGGGCGAGACCACCCCCACGGCGGGCGAGGCGCGGCTGCTGCTGGCCGGGAGCACTTCCGACGCGCACCGCACGGCCGGTACGTGGGCCCATCTCGTGGCGGCGGCGCTCGGTGCCCCAGCCGACGACGCGGAGGCTGCCGAGCTCGCCCATGACCTGTTGCGCGGGTTCCCTCAGGAGATCGACGCGCGGGCACGCGGCGCGCTGCTCCTGCTGGAGTTCGCGCGGGCCGTGCGCTCGGGGGCCGCGGAGCCCGGCTGGGCGGAACGGGCCCGGAGGCTGTGTGCCGGGGCCGAGCCGGTGGAGCCGGGCGTGCGCGAGCAGGCGTTCGGCGCCCTGGCCGTGCGGCTGCTCGCCCCGGACCGGCCGGAGGCGGAGCTGTACGCGTTCGTCCACAGCGACGACCCGGACCTCATCGCGGCCTACGGCGGCGCCGCCCGGCAGGACGCGGTGCTCGCCCGGCTGCGCTCCGACCCGGCCTATGTCGCCGACTGCTTCACCGTCTGGAGCTCCCACCCGCACGCGGGCCGCGCCTGGAGCGAGACCCGGACTGCGCTGCTGGAGGAGGTGCTGCGTCCGGTGGTGCGCGGTCTGACCGCCGGTGAGGTGGCGGCGGTGGAGGAGGCCGCCGAGCGGGCGGGCAGCAGCCGCACGGCGGAGGCGTTCCGGACCTGGCACCGGCCGGGCGGCTTGCGCAAGCGACTCGGCACCAGGCTGGCGGCCCGGGTGCGGCGGTCGTGAGCGGCGGCCCCGGCGGCGGTCGTGAGCCGCACCCCCGCCGATCATCGGCGGCACCCCGGCGGCGGTGAGCCGCGCCCGTGCGGCCGTGGACGGGCCACGGAGGTCGTGGCCCGTCATGGGTGACCGGTACCGTGTGCCGTATCGATCTCGTGCGCTCCCGGCGGGCTGCGTGACACCCCCAGGAGGAACAGATGACGACGAACCGCGGACGCAAGGACGTCATCCGGGACCGGATGGCCGCGACCGGTGAGTCGTACAACGTCGCTGCCCGCAATCTGAAGGCCATGAAGGACATGGGCGCCACGCGTGAGGCCGTCCTCACCCAGCGCTGGCGTCCTGCCGAGACGCTCGACGTCCCGTGCCCCTGCGGCGGCACGTGCGAGCCGGGCGAGCGGTGCGAGCGCTGCCACGCGCTCCACCGCCATGTGGCGCGTTACCCCGGCAGCGTCACGGACGTGGAGACCTGGGCCGACCGTTACGACTGCACGGGCTGCGCGTCCTCGTACATCCTGACCGTGGTGCTGCCCGGACGGCCCTGGGGTGTCGCCGAGACCGTGGTCCGGGCCGGCTCCGCGGAGCCGGCCGTGCGGGCCCGGGTGTTCCCGGGTGTCGCCCATCCGCTGCTGCGGCCGGAGAGCGGCGGGGACGAGACCCAGGACTGACCGTGAGGATGTGTGGTGACTTCTCCGGCGGGTCCGGCTCACGGACCGACCGACGCCGACCGGCCGTCCTTCAGTGGATGTGCCGGCCCGCGCGGAGGAGCCACCGCATGCGACCGGACGGGCGCTCGTGACCTCGTAGGAGCTTGGTCAAAAGCCCCGCCACTGCCCACCGGCCCCGGCCCCGGCCGCCCCGGTGTCACCGGACGGCCTGGACGACGCTCGCTCCCACCGCGACCGCGAGGACCAGGGCCACGACGACGAGGGCCCGCGGGTTGCCGAAATTGACCGTCCATCCGATGCCGACCCGCTTGGGCACCAGGACCGCGGGGTCGTCGGCATTGACGTAGACCGTGCCGGCGCCGCGCCAGAAGCGGTCGTCGTCGCGCGGGACCAGTCCGCTGCTCTCCTCGCCCGCGTCCTCCCGCAGCCTGCTCCCCAAGGGCCCGACGCGCAGGACGATCCAGACGGTCACGGCGAGGACCCCTACCAGCGGCGCCCCGGTGACGGCCAGGGTCATGGCCGTGGAGCGGGTGTCGCTCCACATCAGCGCGGACAGCCCGAGCAGCATCAGGTTCACCAGGGCGGTGATGCCCATCATGGAGCGGGCCGTGACGGTGAGATAGCGGCGGTACCGTGCGGCTGCGGCCACCGGGCGCGCCACGTCGAGGTCGGCGCGGGTGCGGAGCAGCCCGGCGACGGTGGCGGCCATGGTCGCGGTGAGCAGGACCTGGCCGAGGACGAGACCGAAGGCGGTCCACACACCGGTCGGGTACGTGCGGTAGACGGTGCCGCCGAGCGAGCGTTCGGGCAGTGCGATGCGGTCGGGCAGGCCGGGGTAGACGACGACGCCCGCGACGACGCTGACGGCGATCACGACGAGTGCGGGGACGGTCCGCCCCCAGGGGAAACGGACCGGGTCGGTGCGCAGGGACGTGTCCACGACGGCGCCCTGCCGGACCTGTTCGTACCACCTGCCCTCCGCCTTCGCGCGGGCGATGCCCCGGTGGGCGCGTACCCACAGAGCGGCGGCGAGGGCACAGAGCAGCAGCGAACCGGCGACTGCGGCGGCCGGAGTGCCGAGCGCGGCACCGAGCGCAGAGGCGGGCACGGTGACGACGGCCGCGGCGACGAGCATCGCACCGCGGTAGCGGCTGCGCTGTTCCTCGACGACGGCGGCGCGCGCCTTGTCCGGCGGTACGCGGACGCCGAAGGGTACGGCGGAGGGGTTGAGGAGCGGGCTGGGGGCGGCGTACAACACGGCGCTCAGCACCGCGAGTATGCCGAAGTCGAGAGCTGCGTCGACCAGCAAGGGGTTCACCTGTCCGTTCTTGTCGCCCGCCCCGACGGGGCAGGGAGCCGCACCGGGCCACGGCGCGATGTTCCGGGGTCTCGTTCCGGGAGCCGTTGTCCGGGGGATGCAGCGCGGCGGCAGGGGCCGCCGCGGTCCCCGGCCCGGCCCCGGGGGTCAGGGGTGTTCGTCCCCTCTCGCGGGGAAGCGGTCCAGAACCGCCGCGACATGACTCATCACCTCCGCCTTCGCGATCCCCCGCACATCCAGCTCGGCGAGGAGGGTGCGCATGCGCGCCTCCCAGTCGCCGGCCCGCAGTTCGTCCGAGGGCTGTTTGACGTCCGGCCGGACCGCCGCGCCGCTCTTGCGGTTGATGCGGATGAACCCTTCACGTCGTAGCAGGTCATAGGCCTTGTTGACGGTGTGGAAGTTGATCGCCAGGTCGACGGCCAGCTGCCTGGTGGAAGGAAGTCCGGCACCGGGCGCCAACGCCCCTTCCGCGATGGCCTCCACCACCCGGTCCCGGATCTGCTGATAGATCGGCACCTCGCTGTCGAGGTCGAGCACTAGATACACACCCCAACTCTATCTGCTATACATCTAATAGAACAGACGCTCAGGCCTCGTTGGAGGGTGAATCCCCATGGCACTGATGAACATCACCGACACCGGTCTCACCATCGAGTTCAGCGACCGTGAGCGCATATGGACCTGGCGCGGCTCCCTGACCGTCCCGCTCACCGCGGTCCGCCGGGTGACCGTCGTCGACGACCCGCTGCGCGCGGCCCACGGCACCCGCAGGGGCCTGCACGCCTCCGGAGTCGCCAAGATCGGCATCTGGGGCTTGATCACCGGTCCTCGTCAGCTCGTGGCCGCCTACCGGGGCAGGCCGGGACTGCGCGTGGAGCTGGACCGCGCCGCCACCGGCGGCGACATCGACGAGCTGGTCCTCTCGCTCGACGACGCCCAGCGGCTGGCACAGCTCGTCGATCAGCGGGCCGGGAGCCACCGATGAGCGGACGCCCGCCGGGCCTGCCGATAGAAGTCAACGGGCTGACGAAGCGGTTCGGCCGCGTCAGCGCCGTCGAGGATCTGAGCTTCACCGTGCGGCCCGGCGTCGTCACGGGCTTCCTCGGCCCCAACGGCGCGGGCAAGACCACGACCATGCGCATGATCCTCGGCCTGGTGGCTCCCACCGCGGGCACAGCCACCATCGGCAGGAAGCGGTATACCGACCTGCCCAGGCCCTCCACCACCGTGGGCGCCGTCCTGGACGCCTCAGCGGTCCACCCCGGCCACTCGGCCCGCGACCATCTGCACATCTACCGCACCATGGGCGGCCACCCGGCCGAGCGGGTCGACCGACTGCTGACCCGGCTGGGGCTCGACCGGGTGGCCGACCGCCGGACCCGCACCTTCTCCACGGGCATGCGGCAGCGGCTCGGGCTCGCCACCGCCCTGCTGGGCGACCCGCAGGTGCTGCTGCTGGACGAGCCGGGCAACGGGCTCGACCCGGAGGGCATCGCCTGGCTGCGCGGGCTGCTGCGCGGGCTGGCGGCCGAGGGCCGCACGGTGCTGGTGTCCAGCCACGTACTGAGCGAGGTGCAGCAGATCGTCGACGACGTCGTGGTGATCCGCGAGGGCCGGCTGGTGGCGGCGGGAGAGCCGGCGGAGATCGAGCGGCTCTCACCCGGCACGGTGCTGGTCCGCTCCCCGGACGCGGCGGCCCTGCGCGCCGTACTGCTGCGCGGCACCGCAGAGGGCGGGGCGGCCGACCGGGTGGACCTGATGCCGGACGGGACGCTGTGCGTGCACGGGATGGCGGACTCGGCCGTCGCCGATCTGGCCGCCGCCGAGCGGCTGCGCGTGTACGGGCTGTCCGCCGGGACGAGCCTGGAGCAGCTCTTCCTCCGGCTGGCGGGGGACGGCGAACCGGCGGGCCGGGACCGGCCGCCGGCACTGACGGACGAAAGGTGGAACCAGCGATGAACGCACTGGTCAAGGCGGAGTTCCGGCGGCTGGCCGCCACCCGCCTGTGGCTGTGGGCACTCCTCGCGGCCGTCGTCCTGGGCGGCGGCATGGTGGGGGCGATGACGCTGGCCGGCCCGGAGAACTTCGATCCGCCGGCGCCCGGCCTGGACACCGAGGACGGCGTCCGCTCCGTCATAGGGATGCTGAGCTTCACGGTGTTCCTGCCGGCCGCGCTCGGCACCCTGGCGATGACGGGGGAATACCGGCACCGCACCGTCACGTACACCTTCCTCCACGCCCCGCGGCGCCACCAGGTGCTCACCGCCAAGCTCGTCACGTACGGCGTCGCCGGCCTGGCGTACGGGCTGGTGCTCACCGGCACCGCGGGGGCCGCGTTCTTCGGGGGCGCCGCGGCGCGCGGGGTGACACCCGGCATGGCCACCGGCGAAGTGCTGGAGCTGCTGCTCCGGCCTGCCCTGGCAATGGCGGTGTACACCCTGCTGGGCGTGGCCGCCGGAGCGCTGATCCGTCATCAGGTCGCGGCACTGGCCGTCGTCGTCGGCTACCTGTACGCGGGCGAGTTCCTGCTGATGACGATCCCGGGCGTGAAGCTCCTCTACCCGCTGCTGCCCGGTGGCGCCACGGCGTCCCTGACCGGCTTCGACTACGCCGCGGACACGATGGCCGCGGAGCTGGCGACCGGCCCGGTGCAGTTGCTCCCGCCCGTCGGCGGCGGACTGCTGCTCACCGGCTACGCCCTGGCCGCGGCCGTCGTCGCGGTGCTGGTGCCGATGCGCAGGGACGTGTACTGAGCCCGCACGACGCGACGGGTGCCCCGGAACGCGTTCCGGGGCACCCGTCTCGGCTCTCGGCTCTCAGCTCTCGTCGGGGACCAGGCGCAGCGAGATCGAGTTGATGCAGTACCGCTGATCCGTCGGGGTGGGGTAACCCTCGCCCTCGAAGACATGGCCGAGGTGCGATCCGCAGCGTGCGCAGCGGACCTCGGTGCGGACCATGCCGTGGCTGCGGTCCTGGACCAGCTCGACCGCGTCCGTGTCCTTCGGGTCGTAGAAGGACGGCCAGCCGCAGTGCGACTCGAATTTGGTGTCCGAGCGGAACAGGTCGGCGCCGCAGGCGCGGCAGGAGTAGACACCCGTGGTCTTGGTGTCGGTGTACTCACCGACGAAGGCGGGTTCGGTGCCGGCCTGGCGCAGGACCGCGTACTCGGCCGGCGTCAGCTCCGCACGCCACTGCTCGTCCGGCTTCTCGATGTCGTACGACACGTCGCTCCCTCAGCTCGGCAAATGGTCCAGGATCTGCGGGCCGAGCTCCGTGACATCGCCCGCTCCCATGGTGAGAACGAGGTCGCCGGGCTTCGCCATTCCCGCGATGGTCCCGGGGACCGCGGCCTTGTCGTGGACGGCGGTGACATCGGCGCCCGCGGCCCGCGCTGCGTCGATGATCAGCTCGCTGGTGATGCCGGGGATCGGGTCCTCGCGGGCCGGATAGATGTCCAGCACCACGGAGGCGTCGGCCAGCGCGAGGGCCTGGCCCATCTCGGTGCCGAGCTCCTGGGTGCGGGAGAAGAGGTGGGGCTGGAAGACGACCAGGAGGCGGGCCTCGGAGGCGGCGCCGCGCATCGCTTCGAGGTCGGCGGTCATCTCGGTGGGGTGGTGCGCGTACGAGTCGATGACCTGCACGCCCGCCGCCTCGCCCTTGAGCTGGAGGCGGCGCTTGACCCCGGTGTACTTGCCGAGGGCCGAGGCCAGGTTGTGGGCCGGGACGCCGAGGGCGACACCGGCGGCGAGGGCCGCGACGGCGTTGAGGGCGTAGTGGCGGCCGGGCACGGAGACCGTGAACGTGAGGTACTTCCCGTTCAGGATGACCGTGACCTCACTGGTCAGACCGCGCGGGGTGATCCGGTGGACGCGTACGTCGGCGGTCTCGGACTCGCCGTAGGTGACGACGTTCAGCGAGGGGAGGGCGCGGACCCGCTCCGTCAGCTCGACGGCGCCTTCCTGGTCGGCGGCGATCACCATCGTGCCGCCGGGGACGATCTTGCCGGCGAAGGCCTCGAACGACTCGTAGATCTCGTCCATCGAGGCGTAGTTCGCGTGGTGGTCCAGCTCGACGTTGAGGACGATCGCGACCTCGGGGTCGTACTTCTGGAAGCTGCGGTCGCTCTCGTCCGCCTCGGCGACGAAGATCGCGCCCTCGCCGTGCGCCGCGTTGGTGCCGGGGCCGGCCAGGTCGCCGCCGATGGCGTACGAGGGGTCGAGGTTCAGCTCGCTCAGAGCGACGGCCAGCATCGATGTGGTGGTCGTCTTGCCGTGCGTACCGGCCACCGCGATGGCGCGCAGCCCGCCCATGAGCGAGGCGAGGGCGTCGGAGCGGTGCACGACGGGGACCGACAGCTCGGCGGCGCGCAGCAGCTCCGGGTTGTCGGCGCGGATGGCGCTGGAGACGACCACGCACGAGGCGTCGTCCGCCAGGTGTCCGGCGGCGTGCCCGATGTGGACGGTCGCTCCCAGCGCCCGCAGTGCCTCGGCGGTACCCGACTCCTTGGCGTCGCTGCCCGCGACCTTCGCGCCGCGCTGGGCGAGGATCTTCGCGATGCCCGACATTCCGGCGCCGCCGATGCCGATGAAGTGCGGCCGTTCCATGGCGGCAGGAATACCGGGTGCCATGCGTGTGTCTCCCAGAAGTCGATACGAGTACCCGAGTCGGTACGGGGTGCCCGCCCAGCCTATTCGCTGTGCGCGAAGAGTTTGAGCACCGGTACGCCGACCTTGTGACGGGCCCGGGACGCCCAGTCCCGGTGGAAGAACTCCTCGACGTAGTGCGGTGCGGTCAGCACGATGACCTCGTCCGCCTCCGCGTCGTCGACCACGGTCTTCAGCTTGTCCAGGGGGTGGTCCTCGACCACCTGTCCGACCGCGTCGGAGCCTGCCTGCCGCAGCGCCTCCAGTGACACTTCGAGCGCGAGTTCGGCAGGCTCTCTGGCGTTCTTGCCCTCCGGTTCCTCCCCCTCCCGGGCGGCCTCCTTCAGGTCGCCCATCGCCAGGTCGTCAATGGCTCGCAGCAGCACATCGGCCTGGTCACCGCGCGGCTGCATGAGCACGACGAAGGAGGTCTGCTCCTCCCCGTGCAGGGTGGTGACGAACTCGACGTCCTCGGAGGTGAGGGGCTTCTCGATCATCAAAACGCTGGTGAACACCACGGGCGCCCTTCTGCTTCAGTGGCCGTCGCCGGTCACTGCTGAAACCATCCTTCCCCGTGCTCGCACGGGGTCTGCGAGAGTAATTGTGCCCACCGGGGGCTAACCGGAACGGCAAATTCCGCCGATTGTCAGATCCGACGGTACCGAGTGAAGAGGAACCCGGCCTCCTCCAGCACCGACGCCAGGGCGAATCGTTCCGGCACGGCCACCGAGGGGCCGCCCGCGATCCGCTGCGCGTCCCCGGCGGTCAGCATCGGCGAGAGGGTCAGACAGAGCTCGTCCAGCACCCCGGCGGCCACGAACTGCCCCAGCATCCGCGGGCCGCCCTCGGTCAGCAGCCGCTTGAGCCCGCGGTCGGCCAGTTCCCGTACGGCCCTGGCGGGGTCCACCCGGGAGCCCTCCCCCGCGATCACCACCTCGGCGCCCGCCCGGCGCGCCTCCTCGATCCGGCCCGCCGGCGCTCCGGAGCCGGTCAGCACCAGGGTCGGGACGAGCGGCTCGGTGAAGAGCGGCAGGGAGAAGTCGAGGTCCAGACTGCCGCTCACCACGGCGATGGCGGGTGCGGGCCCCTGCCCGGCCGCGGCCCGGCGGGCGGCGAAGGCCTCACGGGCCCTGGCGGGCCGGTAGCCCTCCAGGCGGACCGTCTCCGCTCCGGCCAGCACCACATCGGCCAGAGCTCGCAGGGTGCCGAAGATCCGCATGTCGCTCGCGCAGGAGATCGGCTGCGAGCGGCCGTCGTGCTGGGCGGCCCCGTCGAGCGTCGAAACCATGTTGGCGCGCAGCCAGGGGCCGTCCTGTTCGGGGTAGGCGTAGGCGTCGGCCAGGGCGTCCAGACTCCACTCCTCCTCGTGGTCAGCCGGTGTCAGGTCGGTCACAGGGAAGAGGCGTCGCATGCTCTGCAGTCTGGCACGGCGCTTAAGGTTGAGAGTTGTGTCGTCCTCCACAGCCCTGCCGGGGCAGAGCCCCATAGCCGAAACGGCCCCCCTGTCCCTGTGCGCCCTAGAGCCCCACGTTCCCGCCGACCGGCTGGTCGCCGAGATGGTGCCGCCGCCGCGCTTCGACTCCGTACGCTTCGACACCTATGTGCCGGACCCCAAGCAGCCGAGCCAGACGGAGGCGGTCGGAGTCCTGAGCGGCTTCGCGGCCGGGCTCGGCGGAGCGCACGCCAGCGGCTCGGGCAAAGCCGGAAGAGCGCGAAGCGCATCCCTTGAGGGGTGGTGGCGGGCGACGGGCGGGCGGTTCAGCAGGAAGCCCGCCGCTCCGTCGGCGCCGCTCGGGGTCTACCTGGACGGCGGCTACGGCGTGGGCAAGACCCACCTGCTGGCCTCGCTCTGGCATGCCACCCCCGCCGCCCCCTCGCTGAAGGCGTTCGGCACCTTCGTCGAGCTGACCAACCTGGTCGGCGCGCTGGGCTTCCAGCAGACCGTGCAGACCCTGAGCGGGCACCGGCTGCTGTGCATCGACGAATTCGAGCTCGACGATCCGGGCGACACCGTGCTGGTGTCGTCGCTGCTGAGCAGGCTGGTCGAGGCGGGCGTCGCGCTCGCCGCCACCTCCAACACGCTGCCCGGCAAGCTCGGTGAGGGCCGGTTCGCCGCGGCCGACTTCCTGCGGGAGATCCAGGGGCTCTCCGCGCACTTCCGCCCGCTGCGGATCGACGGCGAGGACTACCGCCACCGCGGACTGCCCGAGGCCCCGCCGCCGTACTCCGACGCGCAGGTCACCAGAGCCGCGTACGCCACCGAGGGCGCCAGCCTGGACGACTTCCCCTCGCTGCTCGACCATCTCGCCCGGGTCCATCCGAGCCGCTACGGAGCGCTGACGGACGGCCTGAGGGCGGTCTGCCTCACCGAGGTCCAGCCGGTGCCCGACCAGTCGACCGCGCTGCGGCTCGTCGTCCTCGCGGACCGGCTGTACGACCGGGAGGTCCCGGTACTCGCCTCCGGGCTGCCGTTCGACCGGCTGTTCAGTGAAGAGATGCTGAACGGCGGATACCGGAAGAAGTACTTCCGGGCGATCTCCCGGCTGACGGCGCTGGCGCGCGATGCGAAGGGGCTGGTGGCCCAGTAGGTTCGGGGGCGTACCGCCCGAGGCGCCTTCGGGCGCCCCGGGGCTCCCGTATCGATCGCGCACACCGTTTGAAGGGAATCGGCATGGCAACCATGCGTCAGGCTCACACGGTCTGGGACGGCAACCTGATCGAGGGCAAGGGGGTCGTCACCTTCGACTCCTCCGGCATCGGCCGGTTCGACGTCTCCTGGCCGTCCCGCGCGGAGAAGGCGAACGGCAAGACCTCTCCCGAGGAGCTCATCGCGGCGGCCCACTCCAGCTGCTTCTCGATGGCGCTGGCCCACGGTCTGGCCACGGCCGGCACCCCGTCGACCCAGCTGACCACCACCGCCGACGTCACCCTCCAGCCCGGCACCGGCATCACCGGCATCCACCTCACCGTCCAGGGCGCGGTGCCCGGTATCGACGAGGCGGACTTCATCAGGGCCGCCGAGGACGCCAAGGCGAACTGCCCGGTCAGCCAGGCGCTGACCGGCACGACGATCACGCTCTCCGCCTCGCTGATCTGACCACAGGGGCCACTCCCGGCCCGGGACACACCTGGGGCTCGGTGACCCGCATGGTTCCCGTGCGGCGCTACGCGTGCTACACACATGCGGGTCACTTCTCCTGTCCGCCAGCAGGGAGTTGCCCCATGTCATCAGAATCGTCACGCCCGACCGAAGAAGCATCACGCCCGACCGCCACCCGTCGCCAGGTCCTGGCCGGCAGCGGCGCGGCCGTCGCCTCCATCGCCTTCACCGGGGCGTTCTCCGAACTCTTCGCGGGTACCGCGGCCGCCCGGGGACACGGCGGGTACGGTCCGCTGGTGCCCGACCCCGACGGTCTGCTCGACCTCCCGAAGGGCTTCCGCTACCGGGTCCTGTCCCGGGAGGGCGACCCGCTCCGCTCCGGCGAGGGCCAGGTCCCCAGCAACCACGACGGGATGGCCGCCTTCGCGGGCCGCCACGGTCACGTCCGTCTGGTCCGCAACCACGAGAACCGGGCCACCGCGAAGCTCCCGGTCCCGGTCGTCGAGGGCCTCACCTACGACCCGATGGGCAAGGGCGGCTGTACGGCCCTGGAGCTGGACGGCCGCAACAACGTCCTGGGCGAACGCGTCGCCATCGCCGGTACGGCGGTGAACTGCGCGGGCGGCCGCACTCCTTGGAACACCTGGCTGACCTGCGAGGAGACCGAGGACAGAGCGGGTACCAACGGCTACACCAAGGACCACGGCTTCATCTTCGAGGTGGACGGCGCCGATCCGCACCGCACCGGAGCTGTGCCGCTCACCGCGATGGGCCGCTTCCAGCACGAGGCCGTCGCGATCGATCCGAAGAGCGGGATCGTCTACGAGACGGAGGACGCGTTCGACAAGCCGTTCGGGCTCTTCTACCGTTTCCTGCCGAACAAGCCGCTCGGCGGCACCGGCTCACTGCGGGCCGGCGGCCATCTGGAGGCCATGCGCGTGCCGGGCGTGCCCGACCTCTCCGTGGTCCAGGAGACCGGGGCGAGCTTCGAGGGCATCGAGTGGGTCCCCGTACCCGATCCGCTGGCGGCCGAGACGCCGATCCGGTTCCAGGACTTCGGCCCCAAGGGCATCACGCACGCGCAGAAGCTGGAGGGCTGCTACTGGGGCGGCTCCTCGGTCTACTTCGTCTCCAGTTTCGCGCGCAGCTCGCAGGGGTCGGCCGCCGACCACTACGGCCAGGTGTGGCGGTACGAGCCGAAGCGGCGGCGTCTCACGCTCGTGATCGTCTTCGGTCCGGGCACGGACGTGCAACTGCCGGGCGAGTCCCCGGACAACATCTGCCTGGCCGCCGACGGCGGGCTGATGGTGTGCGAGGACGGCGACGGCGCGCAGCATGTCTTCGGCCTGACGCGGGGCGGCGAGGTCTACGCGATGGCGCGGGGCCGGCAGAACATCGGGACGCCGCAGGAGCCGGAGTGGGGAGAGTTCGCCGGGGTCACGTTCGCTCCGGACGGGGCGACGATGTACGTGAACTGCTACACACCGGGGACGACGTTCGCGGTGACGGGGCCGTGGCGCTGACGCGCTGACCCACTGCGGTACCGGGGGGGCGGGCATTCATTGTCCGCCCCCCCTTGCGCTGCCCGAACGGCCCATGTTCCGGCGGGGATTCGGCCGCGGAAGCTGCGGTGCGGTGCAGAGCGCGCCGATCGCCGCCCCCAGCAGCACACAGCGGACGGCGGCGAGCAGTCCGGCGATCCCGGCGGCAGCAGTGCCACCCCCCGCGCAGCACCCCGGGTCCGCCGAGGCCGTACCGCCGGCCCACGCCTCTCAGTCTCAGTTGGCCGTCGCCTTCTCGGGCTTGGCCTCACTGGGTCGTACGATCACGAAGCCCTCGCCGTCCAGGCGCAGTTGGACGGCCTCCCCGGACCCGCCGCGGATCATGGAGCCGAAACTCTGCGAGCGGTGGAGCGAGGTGGTCAGGCCGGCGCTCCAGCCGACCACCGCGTCCGTGTCGACACAGACCGGCTGGTGCGGCGTGACGGGGATCACGATGGGGCTGCCCTCACACATCAGGCCGAGCTTGCCGTACCCGGTGAAGACGCTGTTGAAGAGCCCGCCACCGGTCATCCCGGCGCCCTTCACGGTCTTGATCTCGTACGAGAGCGTGGCGTCGAAACAGAGCACGTTGCGGCCGTTGATGGTGAGGACGTCGCCGTGCTCCATGTCCACGATGAAGCAGTTGGCGGCCTCGTGCGCGAACCATGCCTCGCCCTGGCCGCGGACCGCCATCAGCGGCAGCCCCTCGCCGGTGACGGCGCGCTTGAGCATGCCGCCTATGCCCTGGCCCTTGCGGTCGAACTCCAGATTGCCGCGGAAGGCGATCATCGAACCCTGACGGGCGTGCATCTCGCCGTTGACGGCGTACTTGATGGATTTTGCGTTCTGCAGGGTCATTCCGGGGGCCGTCGCCTGCTGCGCCATGTTCTCGCTGGAAAAGAGATCGCTCTTCATGCGGGGCATCTTCGCCCGGAGCGACCTATTCCGCCAAGAATCGGTTTCCGGGCGGCTGGCAGACTGGACGCGTGAGCAGCGATGACACCCCCGTAACCGCGTCCGGATCCTCGTCCGGATCCCCGTCCGGATCCTCGTCCGGATCCCCGTCCGGATCCCCGGAAACGCCCTACTCGCCCGTGGCTGACAGCCCGTTCAGGCCGGAGCCGACGAGCCGCGACGAGGCGCCTCAGTACGTACTGCCGCTGGTCGTGCACATCGAGAAGACGGCTCCCCCGGCCCGTACGGACGCGTTGCAAACCGCTGCCCGCGCGGTGCTCGTGATGCTCTCCGACGAGCGCTCGGACGGCGAGGGCGAGTGGGCGCGGGCGCTGCGCGACTGGCAGGACGCACGCATCCGCAAGGTGGTGCGGCGGGCGCGTGGCGCGGAGTGGCGCAAGGCGTCCGCGCTGCCGGGCATCACGGTCACGGGCGAAAGTGCCGAGGTGCGGGTCTTCCCTCCGGTGCCGCTGGACGGCTGGCCGAAGGAGCTGGCGAAGCTTCAGGTGTCGGGGACGGATCTGGACGACCCCGAGCCGCCGGCCGCGCCCGGCCCCTCGGGTCCGGTGCTGTGGTTCAACCCGGAGCTGGACATGTCGGCCGGCAAGGCCATGGCGCAGGCCGGGCACGGTGCGCAGCTCGCCTGGTGGGAGCTGTCGGAGACGGAGCGCAAGGCGTGGCGCGAGACGGGATTTCCTCTCTCGGTGGCCACTGCGGAGGCGGACCGCTGGCAGGAACTCACGGTGAGCGGGCTCCCGGTGGTGCGCGACGCCGGGTTCACCGAGATCGCGCCCGGCTCGTGCACGGTGGTCGCCGACCACCCGGCACTGCGACGCGGCTGAGCACGGGCGGGGCGGCTCCGTCCTCGCCCGGTCCGGGGGCCGGCCCCCGAGGACCGTCCCCGGACCGGGAACCTCAAATCAAGCTCTGAACGTCCTCCTGTTCGGATTCGGCACCGCCCTCCGGGGCCATGAGCCCTGCACGGAAATGGAGGAGGGGGACGGCATGAAGCTGGGAATCGGTATCGGCTGGCGGCCGGAGATCGCTCAGGCCGTCGAGGCGCTGCCGGGGATCGACTGGGTGGAGGCGGTGGCGGAGAACATCTGCACCGGCCATCTGCCCGATTCGCTGGCCCGGCTGAGGGAGCGGGGGGTCACGGTCGTGCCGCACGGCGTCTCGCTGGGCCTCGGCGGGGCCGACCGCCCCGACGCGGGACGGCTCGCGGATCTTGCCGCCCGCGCCGAGCTGCTCTCCGCGCCACTGGTGACCGAGCACATCGCGTTCGTACGGGGCGGGGGGCCGCGCACCTCCTCGCCGGGGCTGGAAGCGGGCCATCTGCTGCCCGTGCCGCGGACCCGGGACGCGCTGGACGTGCTCTGCGAGAACGTACGCATCGCACAGGACGCACTGCCGGTGCCGCTGGCCCTGGAGAACATCGCGGCGCTGATCTCCTGGCCCGGCGAGGAACTGACCGAGGGACAGTTCCTGGCGGAGCTGGTCGAGCGCACCGGGGTCCGGCTGCTGATCGATGTCGCCAATCTGCACACCAACCACGTCAACCGGGGCGAGGACCCGGCCACCGCGCTCGACGAACTGCCGGTGGAGGCCATCGCGTACGTACATGTGGCGGGCGGCGTCGAGAAGGACGGCGTCTGGCACGACACCCACGCCCACCCGGTCACCGCGCCCGTCCTCGATGTCCTCGCCGGACTCCGCTCCCGGGTCGACCCGCCCGGCGTCCTCCTGGAACGCGACGAAGACTTCCCGCCCCCAGGGGAGCTGGCGGGCGAACTGGACACGATCCGCGCCACCTTGGACCGGGCGGCGGCCAGGACGAAGCGGCCCGCGCCGGGTCTCCGTACGGCCGCGCGGACCGAGGCGTCCGCGCCCCCGGACACCACCCGGGACCGGCTCGCGGCTGCCCAGTCCGCGCTGCTGCGCGCCCTGGTCGCCGGCGGCCCCGCCCCGCAGGGCTTCGACCGGAGCCGCCTCGGGATCCAGAGCCGCGCCCTGGCCGCCAAGCGGGCCGGGGTCGTCGCCAAGGTGGCACCCGAACTGCCGGAGATCCTGGGCGCCGGCTACCGGGACGCCTTCCTCTCGTACGCCGCGGCCCGTCCCATGTCCGCCGGATACCGGCGCGACGCACTGGACTTCGCCGAGGACCTGTTGATCGCCGGCCGGCCTGCCGACGACGCCGCGCGGCGTCGGCTGACCCACTGGTGGCAGGACCGGGCCGGCGCACGCCCGCCGCGCCGCGCCACCCGGCTCGTACGAGCGGCCCGCGCGGCCCTGACCGGAAGGTGACCGGCATGAACACCGTGGCACTGCTGGTGGATCTCGGCGTCGTGGTCTCCTCCGTCCTCCTGATCGTGGGGCTGTCGCGAGCCCGTGGCAGCGCCGGCGGCCCGGTCCACGACCTCTTCGAGGCCGCCTTCCTGGGTGGCGGTCCGGGCAGGGTCGTGGACACCGCGCTCACCGCGATGCAGGCGGACGGGCGGATCACCGTCGGCGGTCCCGGAATCGTCGCCGTCCAGCGGGCCGACGCCCGGGACCCGGTGGAGCGGGCAGTACTCCAGGAACACGCCGTGGCCCCCAACGGCGCGCTGCACACCCTGCGCGAGGCGGTGATGCGGCACCCGGCGGTGCAGGAGATCGGCGACGGGCTCGCGGCCCGCGGCCTGCTGGCCGCGCCCGCCGCGAGCCGGACCTGGCGCCGCTGGGGCCTCGCCCAGGGGCTGGTCTGTGTACTGGCCGTGCCGCTCACCGTCGTGGCGACCGCCGCGCAGTCGCTGTCCGACGAACTGTCCGCACACTCCCCCGTGCCCTTTGTCTTCAAGGTGCTCCCGGTCCTGATCCCCGGTTTCCTCACCGGATTCGTCTGCGCCGGCATCGCCCGGGGACGCGTCACCAGGTCGGGGCGGCGGGCCGCCGAGGCGTACCGCTCCGTCCAGGCGGGCAACGCGCAGCCGGCCCATCTGGTCGCCGCACACGGGCTGCGGGCCCTTCCCGATCCCGTGCTCCGGGCCCAGCTGACCGCCGCGGCCCGGATGCAGCCGGGCGGACGGGCGGCGGGCCGGCACACGCACACCGCGGCGACGGCGTCCACGGGTGCCTCCGCCCTGCTCCTCACGCCGGTCGTGTGGTGCGCCGGTACGAGCCCCGGGCACGGCAGTTGCGGAAGCTCCGGCGACGGGGGCAGCGGCGCGGACGGGGGCAGCTCCGGTTCGGGCTGTGGAGCGGGGTCCGGATCCGGCTGCGGCGGGTCGAGCGGCTCCGGTTGCGGTGGCAGCAGCGGCTCCAGCTGCTCCTCCGGAAGCAGTTGCGGCGGCGGGTCCAGTTGTGGCGGTTAGTGCCTGTCCGACCCGGATCCGCCGCACAGGCCCTGGGTCGGTCGTGGTGCCGCCGGATCATCCGTAGGATGATCAGCCCATGGCTTTTCCGGCCCGCCTGGCATAGAAATCCGTCATGCTCTGGGTTCCTTTCCTGCTGGTCGCATGGGGTGCGGCAGTCATCTCCTGCGCCCGGCTCTGCCTCGTATCCGCCCGTACGGGGCTGCTGTCCGACACGTCCGCGCAGGCCGTGCCGGGCATCGGCACCGGTCATGAACTGACCCTGTACGAGATCGCGTTCCTGGCCGGCGGCCCCCACCGGGTGGTCGATCTGGCGCTGGCCACCATGCATCTGCGCCGGCGTCTGCTGCTCGCCCACACCGGCTGGGTGACGGTCGTCGACCCGGAGGGCCGGGACGAGATGGAGCGCACGGTGATACGGGCGATAGGCCCGCAGGGCCAGTCCCCGATACCACTGGTACGGGCGGCCGCGGCCACCGCCGACGCCGTGCGTGCTCTGGCCGACCGGCTCGTCGCCGCCGGCCTGGCGCTGCCGGGCGGTGCCGGGACCGATGTCGTCGGCGCGGTGCGCGCGGTGCGGGGCGCGGCTCTGCTGGTGGTCGCGATGGGCGCGGCCGTGCTGCTGATGCCCGGTCAGGAACACGGACCCGGCGGCCCGGTGATGTCGCTGCTCGTCTGGTTCGGGCTGCCGTTCGCGCTGTCCGTCGGCTGTCTGGCCATCGCCCGGATGGAGATCCATCCGTACAGCTCGTGGGCCTCACCGGCCGGTCAGCGGCTGCTGGCCACGAACGAGGTCCCGGCCGCGGGGGCGGGCCGCGACGTCCTGGCGGCGCTCGCCGTACGGGGGGTGCGCGCCGTGGCCGATCCGGTGCTGCGGGCCGCGCTCGGCGACGGGGCGGGCGGACCGCTGCGGTAGCACCGCCGGTCCGTCACGGGTGATGTGGATGACGCCGGTGCGGCGCGCGGAACGCGCGCCGCACCCGGAGCCGAACCCGGTGTCGCTGGAACGACGGGCAGCGAGAAAGCGCCGGTGCCCCGCCGTCTGATCTTCCGGGTTGGGGTGGTCGGAGCCCGCTCGCTACGCGAGCCCGGCCACCAGGTCTGCAACCGACTTCCTGCGCCCCGTGTAGAACGGGACTTCCTCGCGGACGTGCATCCGTGCCTCGGAGGCCCGCAGGTGACGCATCAGGTCGACGATGCGGTAGAGCTCGTCGGCCTCGAAGGCGAGGATCCACTCGTAGTCGCCGAGCGAGAAGGAGGCGACGGTGTTGGCCCGGACGTCGGGGTAGCCGCGGGCCATCTTGCCGTGGTCCGCGAGCATGCGGCGACGGTCCTCGTCGGGCAGCAGGTACCAGTCGTAGGAGCGCACGAACGGGTAGACGCTGATGTAGTTGCGCGGCGTCTCGTCGGCCAGGAACGCCGGGATGTGCGACTTGTTGAACTCGGCGGGGCGGTGCAGCGCCATGTTCGACCAGACCGGCTCCAGTGCCAGGCCGAGCCGGGTACGCCGGAAGAGGTTGTACGCCTCCTGCAGCTCGTCCGCCGTCTCGGCGTGCCACCAGATCATGACGTCGGCGTCGGCGCGCAGGCCGGAGACGTCGTAGGTGCCGCGGACGGTGATGTCCTTGGCCGCGAGCTGGTCGAACAGCTCCTGGACCTCGTCGGCGTAACCGGCACGGTCCGCGGGCAGGACGTCGCGCAGCTTGAAGACGGACCACAGTGTGTAGCGGATGACCTCGTTGAGGTCCTTGGCCTTCTTACCCGCGTTGGGGCCCTTGCTTGATTTCACAGTCTCAGGCGCACTCATACGGCTATTGTCCCGCCTCGCTCCGTGTGCCCGTAACCAGGGTCGACGTGGCGATGATCTCTTCCCCGGAACCGCCGCCGAGCTCGGCCGCGATTTCGTCCGCGGCGCGGTGGGCGCTCGCGATGCACGCCGGGATGCCGACGCCGTCGTAGACCGCTCCGCAGACCCGCAGCGCGGGCAGCTTGGCGACCTCGTCGCGGATCCGGGCGACCCGGGAGAGATGGCCCACGGGGTACTGGGGCAGTCCGCCCGTCCACCGGGTGACTTCGGTGTCCACGGGCTTCGCGGCCAGGCCGGTCGCCTCGGCGAGGTCGCGCAGCGACACGTCGACGAGCTCGTGGTCCTCGCGGTGGATGTGGTCCTCCTCGCCGTAGCGGCCGACGGAGGTACGCAGCACGAAGAGGTCCGGGGCGGATTCGGCGACCCAGTTCCACTTGTGGGTGGAGAAGGTGGACGCCTTGATGGTGCGGCCGTCGACCGGGGGGACGAGGAAGCCGGAGCGGCCGTCGAGTGCGCTCGTGGCGGCGACGTCCAAGCGGCGGAACGCCATGGTGACAAGCGCCATCGACGCGTACTCGACACCGGCGAGCTCGGCGGAGGCCGCGGGGGACTCGGCGGCGAGCAGGGTGGAGGCGGACCAGGCCGGGGCAGCGAGCACGATGCCGTCGGCGGTGATCACCCGGGTGTCCGTGCGGACGTCCCAGCCTTCGGCGGTACGGCTCAGACCGAGGACGGGGGTGGCGGTCAGGATCTCCCCGCCCGCCGCGCGTACGGCGTCGGCGACCGCGCCGGGCAGGGTACCGATGCCGCCGTCGATGCCCTGGAAGACCGGTCCGGTCTGCTGCCGGGCCGCGGCCCGCTCCTGGATGCGCCGGACCCCGTCGAGCAGCGAGCCGCCCTCCCGCGCCGCCTCGAAGAGCTGAGGTACGGCGGCGCGCATCGAGATCCGGTAGGCGTCGCCTGCGTACACACCGCCGAGCAGCGGCTCCACGAGCCGGTCGACGACCTCGCGGCCCAGGCGGTCGGCGACGTAAGCGCCGACGGCGACATCGTCGCCGACGGTGGTCGGGGTGAGGTCGCGCTCCTGCGCGATGCGGGCGAGGCCCTCCGGGGAGAGCAGATCGCCGAGCGCCGCCGGGTCGCCGGGCACACCCATCACGTGGCCCTTGGGCATGGGCCGCAGGGCGTCGCGCGTCCAGACCGAGGCGGTGGTCGTGGCGGGTGGCTGCAGTCGGTCGCCGAGCCCGACATCGCGCGCCAGGCCGACCGCCTCCGGGCGCCGGGCGAGCATCGACTCGGCGCCCAGGTCGACCCGGGTCCCGGCGATCTCACCGGTCATGAGCTTGCCCCCGAGCCGCTCGGTGGCTTCGAGCAGGGTGACGCGCAGGCCGGCCCCCAGGAGCCGGTGGGCGGCGGCGAGGCCGGCGATGCCTCCGCCGATGACGACGACATGTCCGGTGCCCGGGACCGCGCGGTTGTGTGAACGCTGCATGCCCCCACTCTCTCAAACCCCTTCCGAGTCCTGAACGTGACTGCTTCGAAACCGTCATTCGGCAACCTGCGTCCGGGCCCGCACGTCGAACCGGCATCGTCAACGACCCGCCTTGGGGGGCAGTCATGCAGACCTACCGGCATCCCGGCCGTTCGTCCCGTCGTCCGCGCACACTTCTGGTGGCCGGCCTGGTCGCCGGCCTGGTCGCGCTGAGCGGCTGCGGTGCGTCGGACAGTGCGAGCGACGCGAGTTCCGGCGACAGCAAGAGAGCGTTCGGCGCGGCCGAGCGGGGCGCCGCCGACGCCGCGTCCGGAAAGGCGGAGCAGGGGGCGGGCGGTGCGCCCTCGCAGCAGAAGAAGTCCGACGCCCTGCCCTCGGCCAGCCATGTCATCCGTACCGCCACACTCTCGGTGGAGGTGAAGAACGTTCCTGAGGCAGCCGCCGTCGCCCGTTCGGTCGCGGAGGGTTCGGGCGGTCTGGTGGCCAACGAGGAGACCGAGCGGGTCGACGACACCCATGACATGTCACACCTCGTGCTGCGCGTTCCGCAGGGCGAGTACGACGCGGTGCTGAAACAACTCGCGGGCACCGGAAAGCTGCTGTCGCGCACCTCGTCGGCGAAGGACGTCACCGATCAGGTGGTCGACGTGGAGAGCCGGATCGCCACCCAGCGGGCGAGTGTGGCGCGCGTACGGAAGCTGATGGAGCAGGCCGAAAGGCTCAGCGACGTGGTCACGCTGGAGGGCGAACTGAGCAGCCGCCAGGCGTCCTTGGAGTCACTGCTGGCCCAGCAGGCGTCGCTGAAGGACCGCACCTCGCTCGCCACGATCACCCTCGACCTCTCGGAGCCGGAGACGGCGGCGAAGGACGGCGACGACCCCGGTTTCCTGGACGCGCTCGCCGGCGGCTGGCACGCCTTCGTGACGATGCTGTTGTGGCTCGCGATGGCGGTGGGCGCCGCGGCCCCCTTCCTGGCCGCGCTCGCGGTGCTCGTGCTGCTGTGGCGGCTGCTGCGCCGGCGGCTGCCCGGACGCCGGAGGCAGCGGACGCCCGGGGCCGCCGGGTCCTCGCCCGCTCCCCCGGCGTCGTAGCGCGGTCCTTTCGGACTCGGTGTCGAAGGGACCGGGGATGACGACGGAGTGACTGGTGATCATCGGCGGTTACGCGGCGGGCATGTCCGCCGCGTCCCAGGCCCGCAGACTCAAGGGCCCCGACGAGCTGGAGATCGTCGCCTTCGCGCGGTCCCCTTTCACCTCGTACTCCGCCTGCGGCATCCCGTACTGGGTCGGCGGCGACATCACGGACCGGAAGAGCTCATCGCACGCACGCCGAAGGAGCACCGGGCCCGCGACATCGACCTCAGGATGCGCACCGAGGTCACGGAGATCGATGTCGCCGTGCAGCGGGTGCGGGCCGTGGACCTGGGCACCGGTGAGGCGCACCGGACGGGCTTCGACAAGCTGGTGATCGCCACTGGCGCCCGCCCGGTGCGCCCGGCGCCGCCCGGCATGGACGCGCCGCAGACGACCGCCCTGGACCTGGGCTGCGCCCCGCCGTTCTCCCCCGTCCGGGACCCCGTCCTGGTGGCGGCCCGCAAGGCGGTGACCGCGGTGCGCCGGGCGGACACCGCACAGGGTCCGTCCGGCACAGGGCCCGTCCGGCCCGATCCGCCGGACGGGCACTCGGTGCGCGGTGCCCGGCTCCGACGGATCAGCGCTCGGTGCTGGTGTGCACGTACTCGACGAGCCGGGTCAGCGCGTCCGGGTCCATCGTCGGCATCACGCCGTGGCCCAGGTTGAAGACATGGCCTTCGAGGCCGGCGGCCGCGTCCAGCACCTCCTGGGTCTTCTCCTCCACCGTCGCCGTCGGCGCGAACAGCACCGCGGGGTCGAGGTTGCCCTGGAGCGCCTTGCCGGGCCCGACCCGGCGCGCGGCCTCGTCCAGCGGGACGCGCCAGTCGACGCCGACGACGTCCGCGCCCGCCTCCCCCATCGGACCGAGGAGCTCACCGGTGCCGACACCGAAGTGGATGCGCGGGACGCCGTAGGGGGCGACGGCCTCGAAGACCTTCGCCGAAGCGGGCAGCACCGAGCGCCGGTAGTCGGCGGGGGCCAGCGCGCCCACCCAGGAGTCGAAGAGCTGGACGGCCGAGGCGCCCGCCTCGATCTGTACCTTGAGGAAGGTGCCGGTGATCTCGGCGAGCCGGTCCAGCAGATCCGCCCAGAGCTGCGGGTCGCCGTACATCAGGGCCTTGGTGTGCTCGTGGTTGCGGGACGGGCCGCCCTCCACGAGGTAGCTGGCGAGGGTGAAGGGCGCCCCGGCGAAGCCGATCAGGGGCGTGGCGCCCAGCTCTGCGGTGAGCAGGCCGATGGCCTCGGTGACGTAGCCGACGTCCTCGGGCGTGAGGTCGCGCAGCCGGGCCAGGTCGGCGCGGGTACGGATCGGGTCGGCGATGACCGGGCCGACGCCGGGCTTGATGTCGAGCTCGATCCCGATGGCCTTGAGCGGTACGACGATGTCGCTGAAGTAGATCGCGGCGTCGACCTTGTGCCGGCGCACCGGCTGCATCGTGATCTCCGCGACCAGCTCCGGCATCATGCAGGAGTCGAGCATCGGGATGCCTTCGCGGACCTTCAGGTACTCCGGCAGCGAACGCCCGGCCTGGCGCATGAACCAGACCGGCGTGTGCGGCACGGGCTCGCGGCGGCACGCCTTCAGGAACGCCGACTCATGGGTGGCGGAGGTCTTCGTCTGCTGGCCCATGGGGCGATCGTTGGCACTCACACCAGGAATCTTCGCACGAAGCCGTATGCAGCCGGTCCCGCCCGGGTGTCCCTCCCTGCGCGAAGCGCCGGTTCCGCCTACTCTTCCCCGCATGGCTCCGGCTCAGGGACAGTTCTCCGATCAAACCGATGGCGCTGACAGCAAGGACGGCGAGGAAGGCGGTTCCGTCCCGCCCGCGTTCCGGTCGGCGGTGGACGCGTTGCATTCGGCGCGGCTCCGGCCCGAGCTGGAGGTGGAGCCGACGAGGCCGCCCAAGCGGCTGGCTCCGTACGCGTACGCCCTGGAGGCCGCGGTCGTCGACGGCGAGGACGATCTCGCCGACGGCCGCCTCGTACTGCTCCACGACCCGGCCGGGCACGACGCCTGGCAGGGCACCTTCCGCCTGGTGACGCTGGTGCGGGCCGAGCTGGAGCCGGAGATGGCCTCCGATCCGCTGCTGCCGGAGGTGTGCTGGTCCTGGCTGACCGGCGCGCTGGAGGCGCGCGGCCTGTCGTACGGGGAGGCGGGCGGCACGGTGACGCGGGCGGGCTCGCACTACTTCGGCGTGCTGGGCACCAGGCGCCCGGCGACCCAGATCGAGATCCGGGCGTCGTGGACGCCGCGCGAGGGCCGCGGCGGGGTGCCGGACGCAGCCGCGCATCTGATGGCGTGGGGCGACCTGCTGTGCCAGATCGCCGGCCTGCCGCCGTCGGGCCCCGCCGACGCGGCGGTGGTGACCCTCCCGCAACGGCGCGGCCCGCAGGTTTCCTGACCTTCTCGCCGCGTTCTTCGCCGGACTTCATCTCTGGCCGAAATCACCCCCCACCCGTAACCGTGCGTCACATACGTCACCCAGTTACCGGCGTTCTTTTCGTACAATCGATCGCATGTCCGATTTGCCCGAATTGTTACGCATGAAATCGTGATCTTCCCCTAAAGGAGCACGGGTCTGCTGCCGAAGAGGTCAATGACCCTTCAAGCACGGTTCGCCCCGGCTTCATCCCCGAGCCGGCCCGTCCCGCCACTCCCCAGGAGGCCTGGTGTCCGTTCTCCTAGAGCAGCCCGCAAGCCTGGTCGCCTACCGCCCGAACAAGCCGACGGCCATGGTCGTCGTGGCCGACCCGCGCGTCCGTTCCACCGTCACCCGCCATCTGTGGGCCCTCGGAGTACGTGACGTCATCGAGGCATCGTCCATCGCGGAGGCTCGTCCCCGCGTCGGCAATCCGCGCGACATCTGCGTAGCCGACGTCCACCTGCCCGACGGTTCCGGGCTGACCCTGTTGTCCGAAACCCGAGCAGCCGGCTGGCCGAACGGCCTCGCCCTGTCCGCCGCCGATGACATCGGCGCCGTACGCAACGCCCTCGCGGGCGGTGTGAAGGGTTACGTCGTCACCGGCACACGTACCAATATCGGCCACCCCACCCGTCCCGGCGTCGCCCCCATCGGCGCCAATGCCGCCCGTATGCACCGCCGGCCGCCCGGCACCCCGAGCCACCCGGGCGGCTACCGCGAACTGTCCGGCCGTGAGGTCGAGGTCCTCCGGCTGGTCGCCGAGGGCCAGTCCAACAAGGCCATCGGTGTCTCCATGGGCCTGTCCGCCCTGACCGTCAAGAGCCACCTCGCCCGTATCGCCCGCAAGCTCGGCACCGGGGACCGCGCGGGAATGGTAGCTGTCGCCCTGCGCACGGGAATCATCCACTGACGCCCGTGCTCCGGCGGGTCCGCGCAGGCACGGACCGGCTGGTTTGCATGCATCGGCGCCCGTCGGCGGAACGTTCCGTCGACGGGCGCCGTACATACACAGATACCCTTTACACGTGACCGACGCCCAAGAGACCGCAGCAGACACTTCACTGCGAACCACCGGGGGCGCCCCCCCGGACGACGTCGCCCCGGCGCCGATCCCCTTGCTCGAACCTCGCGAGGGCATTCCCCCGGTGGTGGCGTCCGACGACGCCCTCGCCCGGGTGATCGCCGCCTTCGCCGCGGGCTCCGGCCCGGTGGCCGTCGACGCCGAGCGGGCCTCCGGCTACCGCTACGGCCAGCGCGCCTATCTCGTGCAGCTGCGCCGTGACGGCGCGGGCAGCGCGCTGATCGACCCCGTCGGCTGCCCCGACCTGTCGGGCCTCGGCGAGGCCCTGACCGGCAGTGAGTGGATCCTGCACGCCGCCACGCAGGACCTGCCCTGTCTACGCGAAATAGGGATGACTCCCACCGGGCTCTTCGACACGGAGCTGGCCGGGCGGCTCGCCGGTTTCCCGCGCGTCGGCCTCGGCGCCATGGTCGAGAACGTGCTCGGCTACTCACTGGAGAAGGGCCACTCCGCCGTCGACTGGTCCACCCGCCCGCTGCCCGATCCCTGGCTGCGCTATGCGGCGCTCGACGTCGAGCTGCTGATCGACCTGCGCAACGCCCTGGAGGACGAGCTCGACCGGCAGGGCAAGCTGGGGTGGGCCCACGAGGAGTTCGACGCGATCGCCTCGGCGCCGCCCGCTCCCCCGCGCAAGGACCCCTGGCGCCGCACATCCGGCATGCACAAGGTCCGCCGTCGCCGCCAGATGGCGGTGGTACGGGAGCTGTGGACGGCGCGCGACCAGGTCGCGCGGCGTCGTGACATCTCGCCGGGCAAGGTGCTGGGCGACGCCGCGATCGTCGAGGCGGCGCTCGCGCTCCCGGCCAGCGTCCAGGCGCTGACCACGCTGCCCGGGTTCGGCCACCGCATGGGGCGACGCCAGCTGGAGCAGTGGCAGGCGGCAGTCGACCGGGCCAAGGCGCTGCCGGACGTCGAGCTCCCCCAGCCCGGCCAGACCCTCGCCGGTCCGCCGCCGCCCCGCGCCTGGGCGGACAAGGACCCCGCCGCGGCGGCCCGGCTCTCGGCCGCCCGCGCCGCAGTGTCGGAGCTCGCCGAGCGGCTGCACATGCCGCAGGAGAACCTGATCACCCCGGACACCGTGCGCCGGGTCTGCTGGGAGCCGCCCAAGAACCCGACCCCGGACACGGTGGAAACCGCGCTCGCCGGATACGGGGCGCGCCGCTGGCAGATCGAGCAGGTGGCCCCGCTGCTGCTCCGCGCGCTGACGCCGGCGGCCTGAGGGACTTCGACGGGGCACGATCGCGCCAGGTTGCGCGGCCGCCGGCCGTGTGGTGTCACTGATCGCCGGACAGGCTGATTCCAGCCCGTCCGGCGATCGGTGTTCTCGGACCGGTCCGAGCTCACCGCCGCCGCGGTCCGGGACGGAGAGGGTCCGCGCACCCGGCCCCGCCCGGGTGTGACCTTCGCCGCTCCCGTCGTGGGGGGTGGGCAGTCTGGTTACCCGCAAGTAGCATGATGGTGGCGGCCGCGCTTCCGGGCGTGCCGCGCAGCAGTGCCATCCCGCCCCCTGGAGGAGAGCCACCGTGCCTCGTACCATCCGGGACGTCGTCTTCGTCGACGGCGTCCGCACCCCGTTCGGCAAAGCGGGCCCGAAGGGCATCTACCACGAGACCCGCGCCGACGATCTCGTCGTGAAGGCCATCCGGGAGCTGCTGCGCCGCAACCCGGACCTCGACCCCGCGCGGATCGACGAGGTCGCCATCGCCGCGACCACGCAAATCGGCGACCAGGGCCTGACGCTGGGCCGTACCGCCGGGATCCTGGCCGGGCTGCCGCAGTCCGTCCCCGGTTACTCCATCGACCGCATGTGCGCGGGCGCCCTGACCGCCGTCACCTCGACGGCCGGCTCCATCGCCTTCGGCGCGTACGACGTCGTCGTCGCCGGTGGTGTCGAGCACATGGGCCGCCACCCGATGGGCGAGGGCGTGGACCCGAACCCGCGCTTCGTGTCGGAGAAGCTGGTCGACGAGTCCGCCCTGTTCATGGGCATGACCGCGGAGAACCTGCACGACCGGTACCCGCAGATCACCAAGCTCCGCGCCGACGAGTACGCGGTCCGCTCGCAGGAGAAGGCCGCCAAGGCGTACGCCAACGGCAAGATCCAGCAGGACCTGGTGCCGATCTCGGTGCGCCGCACCAACGCCGAGGCCGGCGAGACCGGCTGGGGCCTGGTCACCGCCGACGAGCCGATGCGCCCGGGTACGACCCTGGAGTCGCTCGCCGGTCTGAAGACCCCGTTCCGTGCCCACGGCCGGGTCACCGCCGGTAACGCCGCCGGTCTCAACGACGGCGCCACCGCCTCGCTGCTCGCCGCCGAGGACGTCGCCCGCGAGCTGGGCCTCCCGGTCAGGATGCGCCTGGTCTCGTACGCCTTCGCGGGCGTCGAGCCGGAGGTCATGGGCTACGGCCCGATCCCGTCGACCGAGAAGGCCCTGGCCAAGGCCGGGCTGACCATCGACGACATCGGTCTGTTCGAGATCAACGAGGCGTTCGCCGTCCAGGTGCTCGCCTTCCTCGACCACTACGGCATCGCCGACGACGACGCGCGCGTCAACCAGTACGGTGGCGCCATCGCCTACGGTCACCCGCTGGCCTCCTCCGGTGTGCGTCTGATGACGCAGCTGGCCCGCCAGTTCGAGGAGCAGCCGGAGGTCCGTTACGGCCTGACGACGATGTGCGTCGGCTTCGGCATGGGCGCGACGGTCGTCTGGGAGAACCCGCACTTCGACAAGGCAGACGGAGGCAGCAAGTGAGCGAGCGCAGCGAGCGAACAGACAAGAGGTGCAGCCTGAGCGAATGCTGGGCCGAGCGAAGCGAGGGTCAGGCATGAGCTCCACCACTGAGCTTCTGAAGGGTGCGGCCGAGCTGTTCCCCGACGAGGTCGTCACCCGGGCGCACGTACGCCACCTGGACCTTCCGGCAGGCGCGGGCCGCTTCGCCCTCATCACGCTGGACAACGGCCTGGACCACACCAAGCCGACCACCTTCGGACCGCAGTCGCTGGCGAACCTCAACACCGCCGTCGACCAGGTCGAGAAGGAGGCCGCCGAGGGTGCGATCACCGGTGTCGGCATCACCGGCAAGCCGTTCATCTTCGCGGTCGGCGCCGACCTCAAGGGCGTCGAGCTGCTGAAGAGCCACGACGACGCGCTGGCCATCGGCAAGGGCGGCCACGACGTCTTCCGTCGCCTCTCCGGCCTCGCGGTCCCGACGTTCGCGTACTACAACGGCGCGGCGATGGGCGGCGGTGTCGAGGTCGGCCTGCACTGCTCGTACCGCACCGTCTCCAAGGCGCTGCCCGCCTTCTCGCTGCCCGAGGTCTTCCTCGGTCTGGTCCCGGGCTGGGGCGGCTGCGCGCTGCTTCCCAACCTGATCGGCGCCGACCGCGCGGTCTCGGTCATCATCGAGAACTCGCTGAACCAGAACCGCCAGCTCAAGGGCAAGCAGGTCTTCGAGCTCGGGATCGCCGACGCGCTCTTCGACGGCGCGGACTTCCTGGAGCAGTCGCTGATCTGGACCGCGAACGTGCTGAACGGCACGGTCGTGGTGGAGCGTCCGGAGGTCGACCGCGGTGAGGCCTGGGACCAGGCCGTCGCGCGGGGCAAGGCCATCGCCGACTCCAAGGTGCACGGCGCCGCCCCGGCCGCGTACCGCGCGCTGGAGATCATCGCCGCGGTGAAGAACGGCGACCTGGGCGCCGGTTTCGACGCCGAGGACGAGGCCCTCGCGGACCTGATCATGGGCGGCGAGCTGCGCTCCGGGATCTACTCCTTCAACCTGGTCCAGAAGCGCGCCAAGCGCCCGGCCGGCGCCCCGGACAAGGGCCTGGCCCGTCCGGTCACCAAGGTCGGCGTCGTCGGTGCCGGCCTGATGGCCTCCCAGCTGGCGCTGCTGTTCCTGCGCCGCCTCGAGGTGCCGGTCGTGCTGACCGACATCGACCAGGAGCGCGTCGACAAGGGTGTGGGCTACGTCCACGCCGAGATCGAGAAGCTGCTCGGCAAGGGCCGGATCAACCAGGACAAGGCCAACCGCCTGAAGGCCCTGGTCTCCGGTGTGCTGGACAAGGCGGAGGGCTTCTGTGACGCCGACTTCGTCATCGAGGCCGTCTTCGAGGAGATCGGCGTCAAGCAGCAGGTGTTCGCCGAGGTCGAGGCGGTCGTCCCGGCGCACGCGATCCTCGCCACCAACACCTCGTCCCTCTCGATCACCGAGATGGCGTCGAAGCTGAAGCACCCCGAGCGGGTCGTCGGCTTCCACTTCTTCAACCCGGTCGCGATCCTGCCGCTGCTGGAGATCGTCCGCGGCGAGCAGACCGACGACGCCTCGCTGGCCACGGCGTTCGGTGTGGCGCGGAAGCTGAAGAAGACCGCGGTGCTGGTGAAGGACGCCCCGGCGTTCGTCGTCAACCGCATCCTGACCCGCTTCATGGGCGAGATCCAGAACGTCATCGACGAGGGCACCCCGGTCGAGGTCGCCGAGAAGGCCATCGAGCCGCTCGGCCTGCCGATGTCCCCGCTGGTGCTGCTGGAGCTGGTCGGCCCGGCCATCGGTCTGCATGTCTCCGAGACCCTGAACCGCGCCTTCCCGGACCGGTTCACCGTCTCCGAGAACCTCGCGGCGGTCGTCAAGGCCGGCAAGCGCGGCTTCTACGTCTACGATTCCGGCAAGCCGGAGCTGGACCCGGAGGTCGCCGCCCTCCTCAAGCAGGGCGATGTCGTCCTGTCCGAGGAGCAGGTCCGCGACCGGGTCCTGGACGCGGTGGCGCAGGAGATCGGTCTGATGCTGGACGAGGGCGTCGTCGCCGAGGCTCAGGACATCGACCTGTGCCTGATCACCGGCGCGGGCTGGCCCTTCCACCTGGGCGGCATCACGCCGTACCTGGACCGTGAGGGCGTCTCGGAGCGGGTGAACGGCAAGAAGTTCCTCGCCCGGGGCGTGGCGAGCGTTCCGGCGTAACACCCGCGGCCGGGCAGCACCGAACGGGCCGTACGGAGACCTCTCCGTACGGCCCGTTCCGCATGGGGCGAGGCCGGTGCGCGGACGGGTCCGCGTACGGCCGTGATGTGTCATGCCACATGTGCGCGTCAGCGCGCCACGACGACCAGCGCATCGGCCACCGCGCGTTCCCGTACCGGCGCTCCCTGCGCGTTCCTGGGCCGGTTGCGGAGCCGTCCGTTCACCACCATCGTGGTGGAGCCTGTGCCGTCGAGGTTGATGACGCGTCCCCGGTAAGGCCTCACGTTCCCTGCGCCCGGCCTCCGAGCGCTCCGGGTGTCGCGCCGAGGTCTCCGACATGGACCGTCACCCGGCCGAAGTCGCCGTACGCCTCGGTGCGGAGCCACTCCTCCGGCGCGGTGACGCGGGGAGCCGGGTGCACGCGGGCGGCGGGCAGCGCGGCGACGGGGCCCGAGGGGCCGAGATCGGCGGCGCTCGCCGTCCCGAGGGCGTCGATCGCCTCGTGGACACGCTCGCAGTTGCCCGCGCCGCGGTGCGCGAAGAACTGTTCCGCGCGCTCGCGGTAGGGGCTCTCGACGGTGAAGTTCCGGGCCATCGAGGCGATGATCTCGTCGACGGCCTGGTCGACCGTACGGCAGACCGGGCCGAAGCCGTGCTCCGTCAGATCGAAATAGCCCCGCTTGTAGTGGCGTCCGTAGAAGTCCTCCTCGTCGAAGGGCACATGGACGAGCGGGATCCCCATGTAGGCCACGTCGAAGAAGACGGACGAGTAGTCCGTGACCATGAGGGAGCACTCCTTCATGGCTTCCTGGACATTGCGCGTCCCGGGGTCGGCGACCTCGATCGCGGGGGAATCGATCCGGAAGTTGTGCAGGTAGGGCCGGATCTCGTAGTGCGGGAAGAACTCCAGGTCGACGCCGAAGTGTTCCAGGGCCGCGGTGAGCCGCCGGTCGGAGAGCAGCGACCGGTAGAACCGGAAGTACTCGGACTGGGTGAAGGCGGTCTTGGCCGGACCCGCGGACTTCTTGTAGGAGGCCGTGACGATCCACTGCCGCCAGGTCGGCATGAGCAGGATGCGCGGACGCTTCCTCGGCTCGCGCCGCAGCGCGTCGAACCTGGGCAGGCCGGCCAGCACCGCGCGGTCGCCGAAGCCGGCCTCGCGCGCCAGGTAGGCGTGCTCCTGGCGGCCCGTGGTCACGATCATGTCGTAACCGGTGACCCGCTGGTCCACACCCGATGTCACGTCGTTGTAGATGATTCCGTGCTGCAGAAAGACCCGCTGATACTTCAGCAGCTCGCCGAACCGGTGCAGGAAGAGCACCTTCCGGTAGCCCGCGGGCAGCAGATACGACTCGGAGTCGTACGAGCCGATCAGCTTCGTCGCATGCAGCAGATACATCCGGTGCTTGAAGGAACCGAGCTTGATCACCCTGCCGTAGGGGGCGACCTTCTTGTAGTCGGGCGAGTTCCCGTCGATGACGTAGTACGCCTTGCGCCGCTTGCGGTGCGTCCGCATCCACTGGAAGAAGTGGTACGAGTTGTCCTGGGCCGTGTCCGACCGTTCACCGATGAGCCAGATCTCACGGCGGTTGAGGAACGGATGGACGAGCCAGTAGGCCAGACGCATCCGCCAGCCCGGGTTACGGGTCTTGAGAATACGGATCTCACGGGTCATCCGCCACAGCAGGTGCTTCGTCCGCGCGCCGGCTCTCCGGTCGACGAGGCGCAGGTGCAGCGCGTCCTGCCCCCCGATGGTCAGCATGTAGGGGTGGCCGGCGATCCGGCCGGGGCCCTTCAGCCGGTGCAGCGGAAGACGCGCCTTCATGACGATGTTGCGCTGCCGCGAATGATCCACACGGTGCACCCGGAGGCGGAAGTCGCCGACCCCGAATCCGCTGCGCGCCAGGTCCTCGACCGGGATCTCCGCGTACCAGCCGGCGTACAGGTCCCGGCCGTTGCGGGTGTTCCACAGGTCGCGGCGGGCGACCTGGCGCAACGGTACGACGATCTTGGCGTGCGCGGTCTGGTAGACGAACTCCAGCGGGTTCTCCATGGGGCCGCTGATGTTCATGCCGGGGAAGGCCAGGCAGCCCTCCACGACCAGCACATCGCCTCGGGTACGGACCGATTCGACGACGACGTTGGGGTCGTTGACGCGGGCGGTCCGGGTGTTCCGGGTGCCTCCCACGAAGGTCCGGTGGAAGCCGTCGTCGTCGATCTCCAGCTCCAGCGGGGCGTTCTCCAGCGCCGGTTCCGGGTTGCAGAAGAGCCCGAAGTTCCCGCTCTTCGCCGCGTAGTGGTCGAGCTGCTGGGCGGGGTTGGTGGCGTATTCGAGGATGACCTCGTCGGGTATCTGCGCGTAGTGGCGGCAGATGTCCGGGAACATCTCCTCCAGCTGCGTGCGGCCCATGACGTTGCGGGCGTTGCACAGGAAGCCCTTGTAGGTACGGGTCACATAGCGCTGGAACATGTGCCGGACGTCGGCCCGCTCGGTCGCTGTGTAGTCCAGCAGGAAGTGGTTGAGCCGCAGGTGGTCCCGGTAGTTCGCCGGCTTGCTCCACAGGGAGTCCATGATGGACGACCCGTCGGGGCGCCCGCGGTAGTAGTACACCGGACGGTCGACCAGGCTGATGGCGCCGGCCCGCAGCATGCTCGGCAGCGTGACCCAGGAGTCCTCGAAGTGGACTCCTTCGCCGAAGCGCACCCCGAGCCTTCGCAGCAGTTGCGTGCTGAACAGCTTGTTGCACGCGGATCCGCTGAAGATCAGATCGGGTACGGAGGCGAAGTCGTCGATGAGGCGGTCGCCCTGGCCGAAGTACTGCTTCCAGGGACCGTAGGGCCGGTCGGGGAAGTTCACCAGGTCGCCCACGACCAGCTCGGAGCCGTCCCGCCAGGCCGCCTGGAGCATGTGCGACAGGGCCCGTTCGCCGAGGATGTCATCGGAGTCGAGGAAGGTCACATACGGTGCGGTGACCCGGTCCAGGCCGTTGTTCCGGGCGTTCCCGAGTCCGCCGTTCGTCTGGTGGACGACCGTGACGTTGGCGTAGTACTGCGCGAAGTCGTCGAGGATCCGGGGTGTCTCGTCGGTGGCGCCGTCGTCCACCAGGATGACCTGGGTGGCGGCGAAGCCCTCCTGGGCCGCGATCGAGCCGAGGCAGTCGTCCAGATACTTGGCCACGTTGTAACAGGGCACGACGACGGCCATCTCGAAGGGATGGTCGAGGCGGGATATCGGCGGGTGGAGCCGGTCGCGCCACCACATCCACGGCGCGTCGGGGTCGTTCTGCGCGGACTCGAAGGTCCTGCGGCCCGCCGTCGCCGCCCGCAGGGCGAGGTTGCCGCTGATCGTGCGGTAGCCCTCCAGCTCTTCCCCGTGTGCGAAGAAGGTCAGCCCGGAGAGTTCCACGTCCCGCACATTGAGCGGGGAGCGGGACCTGGCGCGGTTCCACTCGACGACGACCGATACGTTCCAGACCGTGCTTCCGGAGAATTCGCCGCCGAGGACGGAGGGCAGGTCGACGGTTCCCCCGAAGCCGACGAACCGTTCGTCGACCTCGGTGCCGTCGACCGGGACCGTGACGTCCTTCTTCGTGTGGCGGTTGCGTACGGCCAGGGTCAGCTTGAGGTCGTGTCCGGGCTCGATCCGCCCGAAGCGGTTGACCAGCCTGCCCTCGAAGCGGAGCTTCCCGTCGTCCACGGACCACGTGTCGAGCTGGGCGAAGAGCGGTTCCTGGGCGAGCTTGGCCGCCGAGAGGCCGAGCTCCGTCACATCGAGCATGCGCCGGGCGTCCGGCAGGTGCAGATGATCACCCGACCAGTACACCCGTCCGTCCTCCTCCACGAGGAAGGAGGACAGCACACTCTTGCGCTGCACGTAGTCGAGCGTGGTGAGCGCGGCCTCGATCTCCTGGTACATGACGAGATAGGCCCTGACCCGGTCGACCGGGTCGCACAGCTCGAAGGCCTCGTCGCTGATGGAGAAGAGGTAGTTGCCCGCGATCTCGGCGAATCCCTGCTGGAACTCCGGGTCGCCCTCCGCCAGCGCCCGCATGTACAGGCGCAGGTCGTGTGCGAGGAATTTCGAGTCCTTGCGGACCTTGAGCTGCCACAGGCCGCGGTCGAGCAGGAACGCGTCCGTGGCCCGGTGCACCGTGACCCGGTCGTTGATGGAGCGCAGTTCGCCCGTGCGGCCGGTGATCGATCCGCCCTCGGGCTCCCACATCCACCGGTAGACGGGGTCGGTGATGATGGTGATCCCGTCGGCAAGGCAGCCCGCCACGGTGGAGAAGTAGGTGTCCTCGTAGAAGACCCCCTCGGGGAACCAGACCCCGCCCGCGCGGAGGAAGTCCACCCGATACAGCTTGGCCGCCGCGATCGGGTCGGCGAGCATCAGCGGGAACTCCACCAGACCGGGCACGGTGCGCGCCAGCGCGTACACCTCGGGGGCCCAGCCCTCGCTCTCGCCGGTGGCCCGGTTGACCCGGACGGCCTTGCCCGCGGTGATGTCGCTGCCGCTCTCCAGCGCGCCGGCCAGCAGCAGCTCGCAGGCTCGGGGCGGAAGTTCGTCGTCGGCGTCGAGGAACATCACGTACCGGCCGGCGGCCTGGGCGATGCCGAGGTTGCGGGGCGCGCCGACGCCGCCGCTGTTGGCGGGCCGGCGGAGCACCCGCACGCGGTGGTTGTTCCCGGCGAAGTTCTTCACGACGTCGAGGGTGTCGTCCGTGGAGGCGTCGTCGACGACGACGACCTCGACCAGCTCGTACGTCTGGTTGACGGCGGACTGGAGTGCCTTGCCGATCGTCGTGGCCGCGTTGTAAGCGGGGATGACCACCGTGACCCAGACGTCGGGTGTGTCCTGTTCGTGGTTCATCCGAAGCTCTCTCTGTCGCCCGGGTATCCATGGGTGGGCGGCACGGCATAGGGGGCGTAGACCTGATGCTGCCCCTGTGCCGGGTGGTCGTGCCCCTGCGTCGCCGGCCGGTACATCTGCGTCGGCTGCTCCGGAACCGGCAGAACCTGCGTCTCGTACGAGAGACAGGGCTCGGGGTACGGCTGGAATCCGGGGACCTCGTAGGGCGGCGGTGCCTGGAGTGCCGGGTCGGCGAGCAGGTCGCCCTGCACACCGCGGCGGTGCCGGCCCCGGCGGAGGTGGGGGGCGATGGAGCCCGCGCCGGACGGGGTCTGCGACAGCTCGGCCATCACATGGGTGAAGTCGCGGGTGGAGAGCCAGAACTTGTACATGATGATCAGCTCGAAGATCCCCAGCAGGATCGCGGAGATCACCGTGGTCAGGAGGATCTGGCCGATCAGCGGCCCCACGATGAAGACGAACATCTGGAACTCGATGCCGCTGATGAGGTGCGGCCTGATCCGGCTGCGCAGCAGCGCCTGCCGCACCCTCAGGTACCAGGGGAAGCGGTGGCGGAACTGGGCGTGCAGGTCGACCACCTGGCCCGCGCCCGCCTGTTCCTTGAGCAGCTCCGCCTCGGCCTCGGGGTTCTCCCGCAGCAGGTCCTCCATGAACCGGATCTGCTGTCCCTCGGGCTCCGCCTGGTTCTCGCCGGCGGCAGCGCGTTCCGCCTCACGGCTTTCCTGGGTGACCTTCTCGATCTTCGTCCGCATCGACATGCGCATCTTGTAGATCTGCAGCGCGTCGACGTATCGGAGCATGTCGAGGAACACGACCATCAGCGCGGCGAGCAGAAACCTTTCATCACCGTGGCGCAGGTACTGCCCGCCCATCAGGGCGAGGGCACAGAAGAGCACCCGGATGCGGTCGAAGACGTAGTCGAGCCAGCCACCGAAGACGGTGCCGTTGCCCTTGAGCCTCGCGAGCTTCCCGTCGATGCAGTCGAGGATGAAGCTCAGGTGGTAGAGCGCCGCCCCGATGATCAGGGACTGCGTGTCGCCCTTGAGGAAGAACCCGGCGGAACCGAGCCCGACGAACAGGGCCGCCCAGGTCACACGGTTGGGCGTGATGAAGTTGAACCGCGCCATCACGATGAGCATCCGCGTGGCCACGGGGTCGACCAGGATCACCGTCCACCACGCGTCACGCTTCTTGCAGGTGAGCTTCTGAACGGCACGCAAGGACAGCTTGGCCATAACCCCTCAGTCACGAGAACGACAGCGGCAGGCCCCCGTCCATCCATACACAGTCGAGGGGCATCCGAATGTTCACGAAACTCCCCCCAACCCTTCACATTGAAGATTCACAGACTTTATCAAAATCTGAACAGGTTTCGGCCACCCTCGTGGCCAAAAAGATCCCTAAGACCAGCGATCGGTCACGCTGTGTACCAGTGACCGAATCCGAATCCCTCGGACGGTGACTCTCGGTGAGAGAGCGCCAGCTGTGACCCAGCTGTGAGCGTCGCCAAAGTAACAACGCCCGCACGATCCCGGACAACTGCGGGCATCACCGTCGAATCCGCGGTGACCTCGTTCCACCACACACCCGCGTCCGCCCGGCCCTCGGCATGCATCCCCACCGCGCAGGCGCCTTCGGGGCCGGACCGGATCAGCAGGGAGTACGCCCAGCCGTCCACCTCGACGCCCCGGGTGCCGGTGACGGGACCCTCTCCTTCGGCGCCGCCGAGCGGCACCGGGCCGGTCGCGCCCGGCCACCAGACGCAGGGTTCGTTGGTCCTCAGGTCCCGGAAGAGAATCGTTCCGGGCTCCGGCCCGGCCGCCATCGATCCGGGGCAGGGCGAGAGCGGAACCGAACGGTCCTCGGCCCATGCTCCGTCGGGCCCCGAGCGGTGCCAGCGCAGTACCGCGGCGGAGTCCCGTGCCCGGGCGAAGAGTTCGACCTCCCCGCCGGCCGTGGTCACGGCGACGAGTTCGTCGGCGACGCGGACGCCTCGCAGGTGCTGCCACGGAGTCCAGGCGCCGTCGGCCCCCTGGTGCCGGAGGCTCACGCTGTGCCCGAAGTTGCGTACGAAGACGAAGAGGCCGCCGGCGCCGTCGAACGCGGCCGCCGGGAAGCCGACCTCCCGGCCGCGGTGCCTGTTGCCGGAGTTCGGGCTGCCCAACGAGTGCCACGGGGTGAGCGGGTGGCCGGTTCGGTACTGGGCGGCCCGCACCACCGCGACGTCGTCGCCGCCGTCCTTGAGCGGGGTCCGGCGGAGCGCGAAGAGATGCGGGAAGCCGTGCGCGTCCCGGACCACCCGGAGGGCGGGCATCAGCCGCGGGCCGGGCAGGAGTTCCGGCCCCTGCCAGGCCGTACCCCCCGGTTCGCGTTGCGTCCACCGCACGACGCCCGCCGCGGAGGGCAGGAAGGCGGTGAGCCTGCCGTCGAATCCCTCGGTCAGCCAGTGCGCCGGGTGCGGGTAGCGCAGCTGCGGAGCGGCGCCGGGCCGTCCGTCCGCACCGGCGCGGTGACAGTCGACGAGGACCGGGGTCCCCGACTCCAGCTGGAGTTCGCGGGCCGCGGTCAGCGCAGCGAGCGCGGCGTCGGCGTTCTCGGCCGGCTCGTCGTGCACGGGGACATCGCGTTCCTCGTCGTACGAGACATGCACCGGATCGGGGTCCGCCAGGCGCACCCGCTGCGGGCGCAGTGCGCGCAGCTCCCGGAGCAGCGCGTCGCCACCGTCCTGGGTACCGATGGTGCGCGGGGAGCCCGCGACCTTGCAGCCGCGCCGTCCGGCGTCCGCGAGGGCGCGGTCCAGCGCCGCCCGTCCGTCCTTGCCGTCCTCCTCGACGCACAGGACGGTGAGCTCGACACCGGCGCCCTCCGCCGCGACCAGTGCCACCGCCTCGCGATGGCGTGCGGCGACGATCGTCACGCGCTCCGCGGAACCCGCTGCGCTCATACCCGGCTCCAGTCGCCGAGGGTGAGCCCCTGGCCTTCCTCCTGGCGTGCGACGGCCAGCCCGCCGTCGGCGCCGACGGCCGCGACGACCGCTCTTCCGTAACCGTCGGCCGCCAGAACGGGATCTCCGGTGCAGCTCATCCCGGTACCGGTCCACCAGAACCCGGACTGCTCGCCCTCGGTCGCACAGACCCCCAGGTGGACCGTCCCGTCGGCCCCGCGGACCGCGAGCACCGTGCAGTCGAAGCCGTCCACCGTCGTCCGGACCGCGGCGATGCCGCCGTCCCCGGGGTTGCCCCCCAGCGGCAGCGGCCGGCTGCCCGCCCGGATCGCGACGGCACCGGAGCCCCGTGCGTCGGTCAGGTAGTAGGTCAGCCGGCCCGGGGCCGTCTCCAGCGCGGTGACCGATCCGGGCAGGGGAACCACGGCCGCGTCGTATCCGCGTACCAGGGCGCCGCCCGGCTCCGACTGCCGGAGCTGGAGCGCGGCGGTACGGGTGGGGACCAGGACCTCCACCAGGCCGGACGAGGCAGCCGCGGGCGCCGGTCCGTCGGTGCCGCCGGAGACCTGGAGCTGCGCCCACGCCTCCCACCGGCCCCCTTTGTCCTCGTGGCGCAGGGCGACTCCGCCCGGTCCGGTCGGGACACAGACGTACAGCGCACCGTCGCTCGTGACCGCGGCGGCCGGGGCGCCGATCTCGACCGCCCTGTCGATCTCCTTGAACGGATTGCCCAGCGAGCGCCACTGCGTCATCGGGCGGCCCGTCTGGTACTGCGTGGCGTACATGATGTCCACGTTCGTCCAGCCGTCGGCCTGCTGCCGGACCCTGCGCCCCAGCAGATGGGCGTAACGATTCCGCCCCTGCACCACGGTGAGCCGGTCGATGTCCTTCGCGGGCAGGACGTCCGGTCCCGCCCACCGCCGGCCACCGGGGACGGACTCGGTCCATCGCAGCACGGCACCGGCGACATGGACGTACGCGGTCAGCCTGCCGTCGTGCCCGGTCAGCAGCCAGGGACCGCCCAGGACGTGGGAAAGCCGCCCGGACGCCTCCGCCGCGGGCCCGCTCCGCCGATTCGCTTCACGTGGGGAGGCGCTGCGCATCGCCGTCGGTCACCCTCCCTGTGAGCAGGCCCGCGCAGGTCACGAGCTCTGAATCAAGCCATCATAAACAAGCCATGGCATGCTCAGGCCGAGGTGGCAGCGGCGGGAGGGCGTCGTGCCGCGGGGTGCCTGAGGCACCAGCCCTCCCACGCCGAGGCGACCATCTCGCGCGCGTCGTGCCGTGCGGACCAGCCCAGCTCGGTACGGATCCGGTCGGCCGAGGCGACGACCCTCGCCGGGTCGCCCGCTCTGCGCGGCGCCGAGACCGGAGCCGAATCGGCCCCGTACCCCGTCACCTCACCGATCAGTTCGATCATCTCGCGCACCGAGACGCCCTCACCCCGGCCGATGTTGACGGTCAGATCGGTGCCGGGCTCCCGGTCGAGGAGCGCCCGCGCCGCCGCGAGGTGCGCCGAGGCGATGTCGTCGACATGGATGAAGTCGCGTACGCAGGTGCCGTCCGCGGTGTCGTAGTCGTCGCCGAAGACCACCGGGGCCGCCCCCTGCGTCAGCTTCTCGAAGACCATGGGCACCAGGTTGAAGACACCCGTGTCGGCGAGGGCCGGTGTGGCCGCCCCGGCGACGTTGAAGTACCGCATCGAGGCGGTGGCGATGCCGTGCGCCTTCCCCGCGGCTCGCACCATCCACTCGCCCGTCAGCTTGGTCTCGCCGTAGGGGTTGATCGGGGCGCACGGAGTCGTCTCCGTCACCACCCGTACGTCGGGCATTCCGTAGACGGCCGCCGAGGAGGAGAAGAGGAACGCCCGCACCTCGCTGTCGGCCACGGCCTCCAGCAGGGTCTGCAGGCCCTGCACGTTCTCCCGGTGGTAGAACAGCGGGCGCTCGACGGACTCCGCCACCTGCTTCTTCGCGGCGAGATGGACCACGCCCCGCACCGGCAGTTCCGTCAGAGTGCTCCGCAACAGGGCCGCGTCGAGCGTCGATCCCTGGATGAACGGGACATCCGCGGGCACTCGCGAGCGGTCGCCCGTCGAGAGATCGTCGTACACGACGACCGACTCACCGGCCTCGCGCATAGCGCGGACGACATGCGCCCCGATGAAGCCCGCCCCACCCGTGATCAACCAAGTCATGAACGAATAGTAGTTCGAGCAGTACAGATCATGATTCCAGGGGCCAAAACACCCATTCGCACGATCCTCTGTTCTATAGTGCACGCTCAGTCATGCATACACGGACCGGCCACACCCCCCACCCGAGTCCCCCACGCACTTCACAGCCCACCTCGGGCCATGAGATTTGAGGACTCGACCAGGATGAGCCACGACGCCATGACACAGGGCATGCACGACGGTCGTCCGACCTCCGGTGGTGGCGGACGGACGCGGCGGGGAGCCCCTCGCAAGCGCCGCCGCGGCCTCAGGATCACTCTCGGCGTCCTGCTCATCCTGCTGCTCGCCGCCGGCGGCACCGTCTACTGGCTCTACAGCCGCCTCGACGGGAACATCACGGGCGTGGACATCGACAAGACGCTCGGCGACGACCGCCCCGAGAAACTGCCGACCAGTGGTCAGAACCTGCTGGTGCTCGGCTCCGACTCGCGGGCCGGTGCCGAGAACAAGGAGCTGGGCGGCGGCGGCGATGTCAGCGGCGCCCGGTCCGACACCGCGATGGTGGTGCACATTCCCGAGGGCCGGTCCAGGGCGGTCGCCGTGTCCATACCCCGGGACACCCTGGTGTCCCGGCCCGAGTGCACCAAGGCCGACGGCTCCACGGTGCCGTCGGCGAACCGTGTGATGTTCAACTCCGTCTACTCTCAGGTCGGTCCGGCCTGTGTGGTCAAGACCGTCGAGAAGATGTCCGAGGTCCGGATCGACCACTATCTGGAGATCAACTTCGCCGGGTTCAAGGATCTGGTGGACGCCATCGGGGGCGTCACGGTCGATGTGCCACAGGACATCCACGACAAGTCGTCCGGCCTCGATCTCACCAAGGGCCCGCACAAGCTCGACGGCACCGAGTCGCTCGCGTACGTCCGTACCCGCCACGGCATCGGGGACGGCAGCGACCTCGGCCGGATCGGGCTTCAGCAGCAGTTCCTCCTCGCCCTGCTGAGCGAGGTCAAGTCGCAGGACCTGCTGGGCAGTCCGGCCAAGTCCTACAAGATCGCCAGCTCGGCCACCAAGTCGCTGACCACCGACGCGGGGCTCGCCTCACTCACGTCGCTCGCGGACTTCGCCCGGTCGATGAACGGCGTGGACCCGAGCACCATGGAAACCGTCATGCTGCCGGTGGCGTACGACAAGCAGGACCCCAACCGTGTGGTGGCGGCCCAGCCCCAGGCCGACGACCTCTGGAAGGCCATCCGCAAGGACGGCACGATCCCGGAATCCGCGAAGAAGTCCCCCGCCACCGGGGACTGACGGCGCAAAGGGCACGACCGGGACGCCGCAGCTCCGCCGTCCTTCGACGGAGCTGCGGCGCGCGGACGGAGCTACGGCCGGCCGAGGTCCTCGTTGATCCGGCTGTGCGCGCGTCCGTAGGCGAAGTAGACGACCACGCCGATGGCCATCCAGACGCCGAAACGCAGCCAGGTCTCCGCGGGAAGGTTGAGCATCAGCCACACCGACGCGGCCACCGAGAGGATCGGGATCAGCGGTACCCACGGGGTGCGGAAGGCGCGGTGGAGTTCGGGGCGGGTGCGGCGCAGCACCAACACGCCCAGGGCGACCACGACGAACGCGAAGAGCGTGCCGATGTTCACCAGCGTCGCCAGTTCGTTGATGCTGGTGAAACCGGCGACGATCGCGATGATCACGCCGAGCAGGACGGTCGGGCGGTACGGGGTGCCGAACTTCGGGTGCGTCTTGGAGAAGAACCGCGGCAACAGTCCGTCCCGGCTCATCGCGAAGAAGACCCGGGTCTGTCCCAGCAGCAGGATCAGGCAGACGGTGGTGAGGCCGATCGCGGCACCGAAGCTGATGAGTCCGGCGTAGACGGGATGGCCGACGGCCTTGAAGGCATCGGCCAGGGGGGCCTCCACCGACAGCTCCGAGTAGTGCTGCATGCCGGTGACCACCAGAGACACGGCGACATAGAGCACGGTGCAGATGAAGAGCGAGGCGAGGATGCCACGTGGCATGTCACGTTGCGGATGCTTCGTCTCCTCGGCCGCGGTGGCCACCACGTCGAAGCCGATGAAGGCGAAGAAGACGATGGAGGCGGCGGTGAAGATGCCCATGACGCCGAAGTTGGTGGGCGCGTAACCGAACATCAGCTGGACCAGCGGCGCGGTCAGTCCGGAACCGGAGGGCTGCGGCTGCGCCTCGGGGATGAACGGCGAGTAGTTGGCGACGTTCACGAAGAACAGTCCCGCGATGATCACGATCAGCACCACCGCGACCTTGATGGCGACCACGACGGTCGTGACCCGGGCGGACAGCTTCATGCCGAGCACCAGCACCACGGTCAGCACGAGCACCAGGGCGAAGGCCAGGATGTCGAAGCCGAAACCTTTTGCCGCATCCGGTCCGGAGAGCACCTCGGGCATGTGCCAGCCGAAGTTGTCCATCAATGAGCGGACGTAACCGGACCAGCCGACCGCCACCACCGCCGTGCCCAGGGCGAATTCCAGCACCAGGTCCCAGCCGATGATCCAGGCGACCAGTTCACCGAGAGAGGCGTACGAGAACGTGTAGGCGGAGCCGGCGACGGGGACGGTGGAGGCGAACTCGGCGTAGCAGAGCGCGGCCAGCGCGCAGACGGCGCCGGCGACCACGAAGGCGAGGGCGGTGGCGGGTCCCGCAGTCTCCTTGGCCACCTTGCCGGTGAGGACGAAGATACCGGTGCCGATGATGACGCCCACCCCGAAAACCGTGAGGTCCAGTGCGGAGAGGGACTTCTTGAGCGCGTGCTCCGGCTCCTCGGTGTCGCGGATGGACTGCTCGACCGTCTTGGTCCGGAACAGTCCGTCGCTGCTGGGTGGTGTGTCCTGCTGGGCAGTCACCGGCGTACCTCCACGCACTCGTCGTGTACGCCATGATTTGGGACCGCGTCGGCGGCGCAGGGCTCCGCACCGGGCGATTTCACGCAAATGGGCCGGTCGGACCACCCGTACAGGGTGACCCGACCGGCCCCTCGGCCGTATCGGTGCGTGCTCCCGCGGGCTCCCACCCGGGGCTGTCCGGCCCCGATCCGCCGGACCGCCGCCTGGCCGCGTCAGTCGCGGGCGGGCTCGATCACGGAGCGGGTGTCGGCGGCGCTTCCGAAACGGCCGTCCAGCTTGGCCACGAGGCCGGTGACCTGGCGGGCGATGTCCGGCGCGGTCAGCCCGATCTCGGCCAGGACCTCCTTGCGGGAGGCGTGGTCGAGGAAGCGCGGCGGGATGCCGAAGTCGCGCAGGGGTACGTCGACCCCGGCGTCGCGCAGGGCCTGGGAGACGGCGGAGCCGACACCGCCGGCCCGGCTGTTGTCCTCGACGGTGACGACGACCCGGTGCTGCTCGGCGAGCGGGGCCATGGCCTCGTCGACCGGCTTGACCCAGCGCGGGTCCACGACGGTCGTCGAGATGCCCTGGGCCTCCAGCAGTTCGGCGATCTCCAGGCACATCGGGGCGAGCGCACCGACGGAGACCAGGAGGACGTCGGGCCGGGTGGTGCCGGGCTCGCGCAGCACGTCCATGCCGCCGACCCGGCCGACGGCCTGGACCGCCGGGCCGACCGCTCCCTTGGAGAAGCGGACCACGGTCGGTGCGTCGTCGACCTCGACGGCCTCGCGGAGCTGGGCGCGGACCTGGTCGGCGTCGCGCGGGGCGGCGATCCGGAGCGTGGGCACGCACTGGAGGATCGACATGTCCCACATGCCGTTGTGCGAGGCGCCGTCGGTGCCGGTGATCCCGGCCCGGTCCAGGACGAACGTCACACCGCACTTGTGCAGCGCGACGTCCATCAGGACCTGGTCGAAGGCGCGGTTGAGGAAGGTGGCGTACACCGCGAAGACGGGGTGCAGTCCGCCGGTGGCGAGGCCGGCCGCGGAGACCGCGCCGTGCTGCTCGGCGATGCCGACGTCGTAGATCCGGTCCGGGAACGCCTTCTCGAACTTGGTCAGGCCGACCGGCTGGAGCATGGCCGCGGTGATTGCGACGATGTCCTCGCGCTCCTTGCCGAGCTTGACCATCTCCTCGCCGAAGACGGAGGTCCAGTCGAGGCCCGAGGTGGCGACCGGGAGGCCGGTGTCGGGGTGGATCTTGCCGACGGCGTGGAAGCGGTCGGCCTCGTCGAGCAGGGCGGGGGTGTAGCCGCGGCCCTTCTCGGTGAGGCAGTGCACGATGACGGGGCCGCCGAAGCGCTTGGCGCGCTGGAGAGCGGACTCCAGGGCCTCGATGTCGTGACCGTCGATCGGGCCGACGTACTTCAGGCCGAGGTCCTCGAACATGCCCTGCGGGGCGATGAAGTCCTTCAGCCCCTTCTTGGCCCCGTGCAGCGTCTCGTACAGCGGCTTCCCGACGACGGGGGTGCGCTCCAGGATGTCCTTGCCGCGGGCCAGGAATCGCTCGTAGCCGTCGGTGGTGCGCAGCGTCGCGAGGTGGTTGGCGAGGCCGCCGATGGTCGGCCCGTAGGAGCGCTCGTTGTCGTTGACGACGATGACGAGCGGGCGGTCCTTGGCGGCGGCGATGTTGTTCAGCGCCTCCCAGGCCATGCCGCCGGTGAGCGCGCCGTCACCGATGACCGCGACGACGTGGTCGTCCTTGCCCAGCACCTCGTTGGCCTTGGCGAGGCCGTCGGCCCAGCCGAGCACCGTGGAAGCGTGCGAGTTCTCGATGATGTCGTGCTCGGACTCGGCACGGGAGGGGTAGCCGGAGAGGCCGCCCTTGCTCTTGAGCTTCGAGAAGTCCTGCCGGCCGGTGAGGAGCTTGTGCACATAGCTCTGGTGACCGGTGTCGAACAGCACCTTGTCCTTCGGCGATTCGAAGACCCGGTGCAGGGCGATGGTGAGCTCCACCACGCCCAGGTTGGGGCCGAGGTGGCCGCCGGTCTTCGATACGGCGTCGACGAGGAAGGTCCGGATCTCGTCGGCGAGCTGGTCCAGCTGCTCGGGAGTGAGCCGGTCCAGGTCACGCGGTCCACCGATGCGGGTCAGCAGAGCCACCCGTGCCTCCTTGCGTCTTGGGCTGGTCGAGCATGCCGATCCGATGAGTCTAATGTTCCGCTCGTCCGCTCGGGCATCGGGCATGGAGTGTGCTGTCCCACCCCGTGCCCGGCGCCCGGAGATGCCCGGCGCCCGGTTCGGGGCGCCGGGCGCCGGACCCGTGCGGCGTGGTGATCGCGCGCGGGCCGCGGCCTACGCGCGGCCCGCGGTCTTCTGGGTGCGGCGGGAGACCGAGTCGATGACCACGGCGGCCAGCAGCACCGCGCCGGTGATCATGTACTGGATGGCGTTGGCCATGCCGATCATGTTCAGGCCCTGCTGGATCGACTGGATCACGATCATGCCGAGCAGCGCGGACCAGACCTTGCCCCGGCCGCCGAAGAGGCTGGTGCCGCCGATGACGGCGGCCGCGATGACCAGCATCAGCGTGTTTCCGCCGCCGACGCCCTTGGTGGCGCCGCCGGAGAGGCTGGCGATGAAGAGTCCGCCGAAGGCGCCCAGCATTCCGGAGAGCGCGAAGACGGTGATCCGGATCCGGTCGACGTCGATACCGGCACGGCGCGCGGCCTCCGGGTTGCCGCCCACCGCGAAGACCTGGCGGCCGAAGGTGGTGCGGCGGGCCACGAAGTCCGCGACGACCAGCACGGCGAGGAAGAGCACCAGGGCCAGCGGCAGGCCGCGGGCGCCGGAGGGCTCGTTCAGCACGTACGCGACGGCGAAGCACAGGATCGCGACAATGCCCGTGCGGAGCAGGACCTCGGTGGTGGGACGGGCCGGCAGCCCCGCGGCCCCGCGGCGTCGGCTGTCCATCAGGAGCGACGCGGCGTGGGCGAGGACGGCGACCAGGGCGAGACCGTATGCGGCGGCCTTGTCCTCGAAGAAGTAGTTGGTGAGGTTCTCGACGATGCTGCCGGACGGTGTGTTGATCGAGCCCTCACCGCCCATCATCCACTCCTGCAGGCCGCTCCAGCCGAGGAAGCCCGCCAGGGTGACGACGAAGGCCGGCACCCCGATCCTGGCGAAGAAGAATCCGTGCAGCACGCCGAGCGCCATGCCGCAGAGCACCGCGACGATCACCGCCGACCAGTCGTTCCAGCCGTGGTTGACGCTGAGCACGGCCCAGACGGCCGCGCCGACACCCGCGACCGAGCCGACGGACAGGTCGATCTCCCCGAGCAGCAGCACGAAGACGATGCCGACCGCCATGATGCCGAGGCCGGAGCTGTAGACGGCGATATTGGCGAGGGAGCCGGCGGAGAGGAAGCTGCTGTTCTGGAACTGGAAGACGACCGCGATGACGATCAGGCCGACGAGGACCGGCAGTGAGCCGAGCTCGCCGCCGCGCACCTTGCGGATGAACTCGGACCAGTAGCCCTTGAAGCCCTCCTCGCGGACGAGCAGGCGCGGGTCGACCGCGGGGGCCGGGGCCGCCGGCGGCTCGGCCGCAGGTGTCGCCGCGGGCTTGTCATCGGCGGTTCCAGGGGTCTTGGCGAGGTCGCTCACTGCGCGTCCTCCTTCGAGGCTGTGCGTGCCTGGCGGCGCGTGACGGCGTTGTCCGTGGCACCGGTGATCGCGGAGATGACCTCCTCGTTCGACGTGGTCGCCACGTCGAAGACTCCGTTGTTGCGGCCCAGCCGCAGCACCGCCACCCGGTCGGCGACGGCGCGCACATCGGCCATGTTGTGGCTGATGAGGATGACGCCGTGGCCGCGCTCGCGCAGCCGCTCGACGAGGTCGAGGACCTGGGCGGTCTGCTCGACGCCGAGGGCGGCGGTCGGCTCGTCGAGGATGACGACCTCGGGGTCACCGATCAGGGCGCGGGCGATGGCCACGACCTGGCGCTGGCCGCCGGAGAGCGAGGCGACCGGGATGCGGACGCTGGGTATCCGGATGGACAGCGTGTCGAGCAGTTCCTTGGCGCGCTTCTCCATGGCGATCTCGTCGAGGACGGAGGCCTTGCGCAGTTCGCTGCCGAGGAAGAGGTTGGCGACCACATCGAGGTTGTCGCAGAGCGCCAGGTCCTGGTAGACGGTGGCGACTCCGAGCTCCTGGGCGTCGTTCGGCCGGTTGATGCGTACCGCTTCGCCCTCCCACTCGATGACGCCTTCGTCGATCGGGTGGACACCCGAAATGGTCTTGACCAGGGTCGACTTGCCGGCGCCGTTGTCGCCGACCAGGGCGAGCACTTCGCCGGAGCGAATCTCCAGGTCCACATCGGTGAGCGCCTGAACGGCGCCGAACCGCTTGGAGATTCCGCGCAACGCCAGCACGGGCGTAGCGGACACGTGAATCATCTCCTTCGCCGCCTGACCGGCGGGGACGGTACTGCTGAGCACAGGGGCGGAGCCGGTCGCCGGGCCGCCGGGGCGACCGGGGCTCGGGGGATGCCCTCGGAGGCCGTCGCCCGGGGGCGAGCGCACACCGCGGACCGGAACCCGTGGGAGTCCGGGGTCCGCGAGAAGTCCGGAACCGGTGAGGAGTCCGGCGCCCGCCCCTGCTGCGGGGCATGTGACGGGGCGGGTGCCGGACCGGACCTGGGTGATGCCTGCCGACGGGTGACTACTTGATGCCGGCGGCGTCGCAGGCCGCCCTGTACTGGGCGGTGCAGATGTCCTCGACCTTGTAGACCTTGTCCGCGACGATCGTGGAGGCGATGTTCTCCTTGGTCACGACCGAGGCGTCGTACAGCTTCGACGGGATGCCCTTGAACTCGCCCGAGAGGCTGTCGACCTTGACGGGGGCGAGCTCGTCGAACTTCTCGCCCTTGAGCAGCCGGACAGCGATCTCGGCGGTGGTCTCGGCCTCCGGCTTGATCTGCTTGTAGATCGAGAAGGTCTGCTCGCCCGTGATGATGCGCTGCAGACCGGCGAGCTCGGAGTCCTGACCGCCGACCGGAACCTTCACGCCCTGCTTCTTCAGGGCCGTGATGATGCCGCCGGCCATGCCGTCGTTGGCGGAGTAGACGCCCTGGAAGCCGTCCTTGCCCAGGGAGTCGATGGCCGCGCCCATCTTCTTGTTGGCCTCGTCCGCCGACCAGTCCGGGATGTCCTGCTCGTAGACGACCTTCTTGACCTGCTGGTCGAGGACACTGTGCGCGCCCTTCTTGAAGAAGGGGGCGTTCGGATCGGTCGGCGAGCCGTTGATCATGACAACGTTGCTCTCCTCGGCCTTGGCACCGAGCGCCTTGACCAGCGCCTGGCCCTGGAGCTGACCGATCTTCTCGTTGTCGTACGACACATAGGCGGAGATCGGACCCTCGGCGAGACGGTCGTACGCGACGACCTTGACGTCCTTCTTCGCGGCCTGCTGGACCCAGGACTTCGCGGCCTTGTAGTCGACGGTGTCCAGGATGATGACCTTCACGCCCTGCGTGACGAGCGCGTCGAACTGCTTCTTCTGGGTCTCGATGTCCTGGGCGGCGTTGTTGTACTTGACCTCGCAGTCGGAGCACAGCGCCTTGATCTTCGCCTCCATGATGGGGCGGTCGAACGTCTCGTAGCGCGTGGTCTTGTTCTCCGGCAGGAGCAGGCCGATGGTCTTGCCGTCACCGCCGCTGCCGGAGTCCTTGTCGTCACCGGCCTTGCCACAGGCCGCGAGGGATAAGGCCATGGAGAGTGCGGCCGTGGCCATGACGATGCGTCGCGTCGTTGCGTTCATTACGGGTTGCCTCCCTGACGAGGCCGCAACGCTGCGGCCGAGGTGGCTGGCAGTCAACTCGGCTGCGACGTCAGCGTCAAGGAGTAAATCCTTAACGAGATGACAACGGTGCCATTCATTATCTAAGTGAAGGCACGACTGGTCTTCGGCAGGGCACTTTCCAAAAGGGTCGAATCCCCCATCTCGCTGAGCACGAGGGCCAGGGCGCCCAGGACCTCGGCGCGGCCGCCCAGCGCCCCGGGCAGCACCGACAGCTGCCGGGCCGCGCTCGGAATGGCGTAGCGGGAGACCGATTCGCGGATCGGGGCCAGCACCAACTCGCCCGCCTCGGCAAGCGATCCGCCGAGGACCACCCGGCTGGGGTTGAGCAGATTGCAGAGGCTGGCCACACCGCTGCCGATGTGCCGCCCCACGTCCCCGATCACCCGGCGGCAGCCCGGATCGCCCTCGCGGGCCAGCTGGACCACCCGTTCCATGGTGAGGTCGGGCCCGTGGCTGGGCCGGAGCAGCGGCAGTACGTACCGGGCGGCCGTGAAGGTCTCCAGGCACCCGCGGTTGCCGCAGCGGCACACCGGCCCCGATTCGTCGAGCGTGATGTGCCCGATCTCGCCGGCCGTGCCCCCCGGCCCCCGGTAGATGCGCCCGTCGATCACCAGACCGGCGCCGACACCGCCGGCGACCTTGATGTAGGCGAGGTCCTTGACCCCCCGGCCGCTCCCCCACACCAGCTCGCCGAGCGCGCCGAGGTTGGCGTCGTTGTCGACGTACACCGGCACATCGAGCCGGCCCGAGAGCTCCTTGCCGGGGCTGATGCCCGTCCAGCCCGGCAGTATCGACGTGGAGCCCAGCGTGCCGGACTCCACGTCGATCGGGCCGGGAACACCGAGCCCCACCCCGATCACCTTGTCCGGGCTGATCCCGGTCGTCTCGATCAGCCGCCTGACCAGCTGCTCGGCACGCCCGAACCCCTGCGCGGAGGAGGCGTCGACGTCCAGCGGCTCGGCCTCCTCGGCGAGCACCTGGTGGGCGAGGTTGCCGATGGCGACGCGCAGATGCGTATGGCCGAAGTCGACCCCGATCACAATGCCCGCGTCACCACTGAGCGAGACGCTGCGGGCCCGGCGGCCGCCCGCCGAGGTGGGGGTGACCTCGACCGTGCCGCCGTCCTTCAGTTCACGAACGATATTGGAGACGGTGGCCGCTGACAGGCCGGTGCTCCGCGCGATCTCCGCCTGGGTGAGCGAGCCGGCCATGCGCACCGCGCGCACGACCCGCTCAAGGTTGGCGCGATGCAGAGATGTCTGCGACCCCGGAGTCTCCATCGACTCTCTCACTCCTACCGTTTTCTCCAACATGTGAACTCTAAGCTGAGCGTTTTGCGGTACTCCCCGTCAAGACCTTGAGCAAGCGAAGCCTCGGATGAGCGCGGCGCACGCACCACAACGGCCTCGTTGCACGCACGAACCGCCCGCCGGCGCGTGGCCGACGGGCGGTTCGTGTGTACGGGGGTGGCGGTGCCGGGCGGTTACTTCACCGCGCCCGCGGTGAGCCCGGCGACGACCTGGCGCTGGAAGATGATGTAGGCGGCGAGGACCGGCAGCATCGCCATCACCAGACCGGCGAAGAGGCCGGACCAGTCGCCCTTGTATCCCTGGCTGGTGGCCAGTTCGACCAGGCCCTGGGAGAGCACCCGTTGGTTCGGATCGGTATTGAGCACCGTCGGCAGCATGTACTGGTTCCACTGCCCCAGGAAGTTGAAGATGCCGACGCTGATCAGGCCGGGCTTCGCCATCGGCAGCATCACCTGGAAGAACGTCCGGGTGTGCGAGGCGCCGTCGAGCATCGCCGCCTCCGCCACCGAAGTCGGCAGCGTACGGAAGAACGCGGTGAGGAAGAAGACGGTGAAGGGCAGCGAGTACGCGATGTAGACCATGATCAGTCCGTGCCGCGTGTTCAGCAGGGCCATGTTGTTCATGACGAAGAACAGCGGGACCAGCGCCAGGATGATCGGGAAGCTCATCCCGCCGATGAACAGGTAGTAGACGAAGCGGTTGCCGGGAAAGTCGAACCGCGCCAGTACGTACGCCGCCATCGAGCCGAGCAGCAGGGTGCCGACGAGCGAACAGCCCACCACCACGACGGTGTTGAAGAAGTAGTCGCTCATGTGCGCCTGGCTCCAGGCGCGCGACCAGTTCTCGAAGTGCAGCTTGTCGGGCAGCGCCCACGGCGTCGACAGGATCGAGTCGTCCGTCTTGAACGACGACATCACCGCCCAGAGCAGCGGCAGGACGACCAGGATCGCCCAGATGATCAGCACACCGTGCGAGAAGACGTTGAGGACCTGGCCCTCGCTGCTCTTCTCCTCGGCGCCGGGTGCGGGTGCCTTGGCCACCGGGGCCGGGTCCGCGACCGGGATCGCGGGGGGAGTGTCAGTCGTCTTCACGTGTACTCACCTCGTACTGTCGAGCCGGACACGGAGGCCGACCTGCGGTGCCTGCTGGGGGTCCGGGGGGCGTCTCCCGGGAATCGCAGCATCAGAACTCCAGCCGCTCGCGCCGGCCCAGTCGCATCACGATGGCGGCGAAGGCCATGGTGACGATGAGCAGTCCGACACCGATCGTCGTCGCGTAGCCGGCCTGCCCGTCGCGGAAGGCCGTGTGGTACACGTACAGCGGCAGGACCGTGGTCGAGTAGTCGGGGCCGCCGGGACCCACGGTCATGACCTGTACGGCGGTGAACGCCTCCACGCCGAGGGCCAGGATTCCCATGTAGACCCAGCCCGACTGCACCGTGTCCCAGAGCAGCGGCAGCGTGATCCGGAAGAAGGTGGTGAAGCGGTTGGCGCCGTCGAGGAGCGCCGCCTCGTAGAAGTCCTTCGGGATGGAGGCCATCCCGGCCGAGAACAGCACGACGAAGAATCCGACCGTCGACCAGACCAGCACGGTCATGACGCAGATCAGCGCAAGACTCGGGTCGCCCAGCCAGTCCGGCTGGACGGAATCCAGACCGATCGTCTTCAGTGTCGAATTCAGCATCCCGCTGGTGGGGTTGAACGCGAACTGGAAGAGCAGGGCCACGATGACGATCGAGAGCACCTGCGGGAAGAAATAGGCGATCTTGTAGAAACTCGAACCCCGCACGCCGGAGACCGCGGCGTTCTTGCGCCGCCGGCCCCCGACATTGAGCATGAAGGCGAAGAAGAGCGCCAGGCCCAGCGTCACCAGCGGCAGCAGCAGCACGAGCAACACGCTGTGCTGCAACGACTTCCAGAAGATGTCGTCCTTCAGCATCCTCGTGTAGTTGTCGATCCCGACCATCTTGAAGTCCGGGCTCAGGCCGGTCCAGTCCGTGAACGAGTAGTAGATGGACTGGACGAACGGCCAGATCACGAAGACCGCGTACAACGCGAGTGGGACTGTCAGGAATCCCACGATGAAACGGTACTTGCCGTGCTGCATCGTTTACCGACCCCGATCTTTTCGCGGGTGCCGCCGCTGGTGACGGTTGCTCACTGGTGCTTGTAGTGCTTGATGGACTGGTCCTTGGCCGCCGCGTCGGCGAAGGCCTGGATCTTCTTGATGGCTTCCGCCGGGGTCGCGCGGCCGGCCATCATCTCGCCGATACCGGCGACACCGATCTGCTCCTTCTGGAGCTTCACGTACCAGTCCTGCAGGCGCGGGTTCACCACGTTGTCGCCGGCCTTCTTCAGCACATCGACACCGGACTGCATGGCGGTCGACAGGGTCAGACCGTCGGTGCCGCCGTTGAAGGCGCTGAGCGACTTGACCTGCTTGGTGAAGTTCTTCGAGGACTCCTCGGAGAGCATGATGCGCAGCTGCTCCATGCCGCCCTCGGGGTTCTTCGCGTTGGCCGGGACGATGAAGGGCTCGCCGCCGGAGGCCCAGATGGTGCCGAACGGCATCTTGTCGGACGCGTCCAGGCCGGACGGCGGCGCGACCATCATCTTGAAGTCCTTGGGCGTGGTCGGCGCGGCCTCGTTCTCCACCCACGAACCGTTCGGGAGGAAGAGGGCCTTGCCCTTGGTCCACTCGGTCTGCGACTGGATGTGGGTCAGACCGGGGGTGCCCTTGAGGATGTACCCCTTCTTGTACAGCTCGTAGTACGCCTCGAACGCCGCCTTGACCGCGGGGTCCTTCCAGGCGTTCGGCTCCAGGTTGTCGATCTTGTCGAGAACCTCCCGGCCACCGATCTTGGCGATGAACGGGTAGAGCGAGAACGGCAGGTAGTACGGGTACTTACCGGCGTACGTCCAGCCCGCGACGCCCTGCTTCTTCGCCTTCGCGCAGAGGGCGAGCATGTCGTCCCAGGTCTCGGGGTACTGCGCGTCGAGCTTCTCCAGCGCGGTCTGCGAGTACCAGACGCCGTACACGGTGTACGCGTAGTACATGATCCAGACCGGGTCGCCGTCGAACTGACCCATCTCCAGGACACCGGGACGCAGCGTGTCGCGGACCTTCTTGCTCGGGTCGTCGATGGACGGGGCGTCCATCAGCGGTGTCAGGTCGAGGAGTTGCTTCTTGCCGACCAGGACGCCCATGTCCATCTGCTCGGCGCCGGAGTTGTCGATCAGGTCCGGCGGGGTGCCGCCGTTGAAGCGGGGCTGCAGCTGCGACTGGATCTTCTGGGTCGCGACGTGCTTGACCTTCGGGGCCTTCGGGAACGCCGCGTTGTACTTCTTCTCCGCGTCGATGGCGTACTGCTGGCCGAAGCCGCCGTCGAAGATGACCACCTCGAGCGGGGCCGTCTCATTGACGCCGAGCGGGTTGGCCTTGGTGGCCTTGCCCTTCTCGACCTTCTCGTCGCTGCCGCTGTCGCCGCTCGCGCACGCCGACAGGAAGCCCATCGTCGGAACGCTGATCAGACCGAGTGCGGCCGATCGCTTGATCACATCGCGACGGCCAAGGCCCTCGTTCTTGTGGGCGGAGGTGGATCCCATGCTCAAGTCCTCGCCTTCTCCAGGACTCAGGCGGTGTGTACCGGTCGCCCGTCGATATTCGCCTCAGGCGAAGGGCCCCGCCACCGCGGTCAGTTGCGCTTGGGTGGTGCTGATTTCAGGCTAGCCATGTGCACTGGGGGCTCAGGGGGATCAGGCATCGGACACACCCGTCGTGCCGTCCTCGGCCATTCCCCCTTGTCCCCCTTGCCCGCATCGCCGAAAAGCTGTGCAGACGCCGACAGGTATAGTCCACTCCCGGTCAACTGAGCAAGATCGAAGGCGAGTTGAACAGCAGTCTTTCCCGAGTTGAGACCTCAAGGGATACATGGCCCCCACACGCTCCTGGACCGGGCGTAAGCGTAGCGATTTCCGCGATACGGTCGATTCGGCTTGCCATTCACGCCAAACACCCTTGACACATGCCGCACTTGACTCCCGACTGGACCTCGCGCCCCGCTCTGACAACGTTATTCAGATGCACTTCCCCCTGGGAGGAACGGCTCGACGTGCAGCCCCGACATGGTTCTCGCTGGCGGAGCTGGAGTTGCTCTCCTGACCCTGTCTTCCACCCGCGTCGTGGCCGACGGCCGGTGCCCCGGGGCGGGGTACCGGCCGTCGGTCCGTTCACGGGGCGGCGGGGCTCCCGCTCAGTCGTGTTCGGGGGTCTCGGGATCGGCCCGGGGGAACAGGCTCTCGGGCAAGGTCACATTCCATGCAGTGATGACCGGCTTCCCGTGCTCGGTGCCGAGCCGGGAGACGGCGCCCGTGGCGAGCTGGAACAGTGTGCCCTCGGCCGGGGTCAGACCGAGGTAGCGGGCGGTGAGCACGCGCAGGAAGTGGGAGTGTGCGACGAGCGCGATGTCCTCGTCCGCGTCACGGCTCGCCGCCGCCGCGACCTCGGCCAGCACCCGGTCGGCACGGGCGCCGACCTCGGCGGGGGTTTCACCGGGGTGCGCCTCGGGCCCGGGGGCGACTCCGTCGGTCCAGAGGTTCCACTCGGGGCGGGTGCGGCGGATCTCGACGGTGGTCACCCCTTCGTAGCCGCCGTAGTCCCATTCACGCAGCTCGGGCGTGATGCGTGGTGCGGCGAGTCCGGCGAGCTCGGCGGTGCGCCGGGCGCGTACGGCGGGGCTGACGAGGGTGAGCGCGATCCGCCGGTCGGCGAGCAGGGGCACCAGTGCGCGGGCCTGCCGCTCCCCGAAGGGGGTCAGGGGCAGATCGGTGTAGCTCGTGTGCTGCCCGGACCTCGACCACTCCGTCTCGCCGTGCCGGATCAGGATCAGCTCGCCCATGGGTGTCATCCGCTCTCTGTGCCGTTCGTTCCGCGTGGTCCGCAGATCTGTGAACCCGTCGGGCCACCCTCGCATTCCGCATGCCCACGACGATGTGGACGGTGGCTTGTTTCCGGGTACCGCAGCCGCATGGTTCGCGACATTCCGCCCAATGCCCCAGCCGGACGGACCGGACGGGGCCGCGAACGGTCACGCGGCGTGCTGCTCCCGGCTGTTGCCGCCGCGCGGCCACCCTTGAGCGAGAGCGAGCCGGACAAGCGTTTCCCGGGGCCGCTGGACCTGATCCGCGCCCCGTCCCGAACCGTGGGCGTCAGGAAGCTGCCACGCCGGCTTCACACCGTCGCCCCACCTTCGCACCCCCCGTCCATGAGGACTTCGCGGATGACGTGCCGGGCGATCGCCGCCATGCCCGGGTTCGACTCCCGGTAGTAGCGCAGTTCGCCGAGCGCGGTCGACAGCGCCCAGCCCCGGCCCCGCGCCCAGGCCGCGTCATCGGCGTGTACGGCGTTACGGAAGGTTCCGCGTACGTGCGTCGGCAGCAGGTACCACGCCGCGATCAGGTCGACGGCGGCATCGCCCAGCCCCATGCAGCCGAAGTCGATGACGGCGCTGAGCCGTCCGTTCGCGAGCAGCACGTTGCCGGGTTGCAGATCCGCGTGGATCCAGACGGCCGGACCGGTCGCGGCGTGGGCGCGCAGCGCCGCCTCCCACACGGCCAGCGCCGCGCCGGTGTCCACTGCCTCGTGCAGTTCCGCGAGCGCGGCGCGCGTCGAGGCGTCGCGGGCCGCCAGGGGCTCACTGCGGAAGGAGGGCGGCGCGCCGGCCGGATCGGCCCGGTGCAGCGCGGTGACGAAGTCCGCCAGGTCCGTTGCGAACAGGCCGGGTTCGGCCAGTTGTCCGGGTACCGGGTTCGCGCCGTCGAGCCACCAGAAGACGGACCAGTGCCACGGATAGCCCTCCGCGGGCTTTCCCCTGCCCAGCGGTACGGGGATCGCGGCAGGCAGTTGGGGCGCGAGCCGGGGCAGCCAGCGCTGCTCCGTCTCCACCTCACCGGCCGTCCCCGCCGTACGGGGCAGTCGCACCACCAGGTCCTCGCCGAGCCGGTACATGGCGTGGGACGTGCCCACGGGGGCGACCGGTTCGACGGGCAGTGAGGCCCAGTCCGGGAACTGCGAGGCGATCAGCCGGTGTACGAGGGATTCGGTGAAGTCCGGTTCGTCGGCATGCATCCTGCCCGGCCGCATGAGCACCCTTCGGGGGTCGAGGTGGCGACGATTGTCGGCCGGGTTCATACGACCGGTCCGCGCCCTCACCGGTCAACTCATTTCCGGCTCCGGCGCACCGCCCAGGTCACGCAGCAGTGCGCGGACCTCGTCCACCACAGGGTCGAGGACGCGGATGTCGAGATAGATGGCGAGAGCCTCGCGCAGGGCCTTTCTGGCCGGCTCGACGGCCTCCGTCGCGAGGTGCCCGGCTCAGGTGGACCAGGGCCCTTCCGGCCGGCTCGACAGCCTCCGTCGCAAGGTGGGCCCGGCTCAGGTGGACCAGCGTCTCGGCCTCGTTGTAGCGGTGGCCCAGTGCGCGGTTGGCGCTGAGCCGGGGCGGCAGCCGGCGCGCAACGGCAGTCGGCATGGGAAAGGGCCGCACCCCTTCGTCCCGCGAAGAGGTGCGGCCCACTGCCCTGCCCGGACCGGCTACTTGCGGATCAGGCTGCGGAGCACGTACTGCATGATGCCGCCGTTGCGGTAGTAGTCCGCCTCACCGGGGGTGTCGATGCGGACGACCGCGTCGAACTCCACACCGGTGTCGGTGGTCACCTTGACCGTGCGCGGCGTGGTGCCGTTGTTCAGCTCGGTCACGCCGGTGAAGGAGAAGGTCTCCTCGCCGGTCAGGCCGAGGGCCTCGGCGCTCGCGCCCTCCGGGAACTGGAGCGGGAGGACGCCCATGCCGATGAGGTTGGAGCGGTGGATGCGCTCGTAGGACTCGGCGATGACGGCCTTGACGCCGAGGAGCGCGGTGCCCTTGGCGGCCCAGTCGCGGGACGAGCCGGAGCCGTACTCCTTGCCCGCCAGGATGACCAGCGGGGTGCCGGCGGCCTGGTAGTTCTGCGAGGCGTCGTAGATGAACGACACCGGAGCGTCGGCCTGGGTGAAGTCACGGGTGAAGCCACCCTCGGTGCCCGGGGCGATCTGGTTGCGCAGGCGGATGTTGGCGAAGGTGCCGCGGATCATGACCTCGTGGTTGCCTCGGCGCGAGCCGTAGGAGTTGAAGTCACGACGCTCGACGCCGTGCTCCGTGAGGTACTTGCCGGCCGGGGTGTCGGCCTTGATCGCACCGGCCGGGGAGATGTGGTCGGTGGTGACCGAGTCGCCCAGCTTGGCGAGCACACGGGCGCCGGTGATGTCCTCGACCGGGGTCGTCTCCATCGTCATGCCCTCGAAGTACGGGGGCTTGCGCACGTAGGTGGACTGCGGGTCCCACTCGAAGGTGTTGCCGGTCGGGATCGCCAGCGCCTGCCACTGGGCGTCGCCCGCGAAGACGTCCTGGTAGGACTTGTTGAACATGTCCTCGCCGATGGCATTGGCGACGACGTCGTTCACCTCGGCCTCGGTGGGCCAGATGTCGGTGAGGTAGACCGGCTTGCCGTCCTGGTCGATGCCCAGGGCGTCCTTGGTGATGTCCACCTTCATCGAACCGGCGATGGCGTACGCGACGACCAGCGGCGGGGACGCCAGGTAGTTCATCTTGACGTCGGGGTTGATCCGGCCCTCGAAGTTGCGGTTGCCGGAGAGCACCGAGGTCACGGCCAGGTCGTGCTCGTTGACGGCCTTGGAGACCTCCTCCGGCAGCGGGCCGGAGTTGCCGATGCAGGTGGTGCAGCCGTAGCCGACGAGGTTGAAGCCGACCTTGTCGAGGTACGGGGTCAGGCCCGCCTTGTCGAAGTAGTCGGTGACGACCTTCGAGCCCGGGGCGAGGGTGGTCTTGACCCACGGCTTGCGGGTCAGGCCCTTCTCGACCGCCTTCTTCGCCACGAGCGCCGCGGCGACCATGACGTACGGGTTCGAGGTGTTGGTGCAGGAGGTGATCGCGGCGACGGTGACGGCGCCGTGGTCGATCTCGTACGTCGTGCCGTCGGGGGCCGTGACCGTGGTCGGGTTCGACGGGACGCCGTTGTGGGCGGCCGGGGCGTCGGAGGCCGGGAAGGACTCCTTGCCCGCCTCCTCGTCGTCCGAGACGTAGTTGCGCACGTCCTGGGCGAACTGCTCCTTGGCGTTCGCCAGGACGATGCGGTCCTGCGGGCGCTTCGGGCCGGCGATCGACGGAACGACCGTCGACAGGTCCAGCTCCAGCTTCTCGGAGAAGTCCGGCTCGGCGGCCGGGTCGAGCCAGAGGCCCTGCTCCTTGGCGTACGCCTCGACGAGGGCGACCTGCTGCTCGTCACGGCCGGTCAGGCGCAGGTACTTCAGCGTCTCGTCGTCGATCGGGAAGATCGCGGCGGTGGAGCCGAACTCCGGCGACATGTTGCCGATGGTGGCGCGGTTGGCGAGCGAGGTGGCGGCGACGCCCTCGCCGTAGAACTCGACGAACTTGCCGACGACACCGTGCTTGCGGAGCATCTCGGTGATGGTCAGCACCAGGTCGGTGGCGGTGGTGCCGGCCGGGAGCTCGCCGGTCAGCTTGAAGCCGACGACGCGCGGGATGAGCATCGAGACCGGCTGGCCGAGCATCGCGGCCTCGGCCTCGATGCCGCCGACGCCCCAGCCCAGCACACCGAGGCCGTTGACCATGGTGGTGTGCGAGTCGGTGCCGACGAGGGTGTCGGGGTACGCCTGGCCGTTACGGACCATGACCGTACGGGCCAGGTGCTCGATGTTGACCTGGTGGACGATGCCGGTGCCCGGGGGGACGACCTTGAACTCGTCGAAGGCGGTCTGGCCCCAGCGCAGGAACTGGTAGCGCTCCTTGTTGCGGCCGTACTCCAGCTCGACGTTCTGCGAGAACGCGTCGTTGGTGCCGAACTTGTCGGCGATGACGGAGTGGTCGATGACCAGCTCGGCCGGGGCGAGCGGGTTGATCTTGGCCGGGTCGCCGCCCAGCTCCTTGACGGCCTCACGCATGGTGGCGAGGTCCACGACACACGGCACACCGGTGAAGTCCTGCATGATCACGCGGGCGGGCGTGAACTGGATCTCCTGGCTGGGCTGCGCCTGGGAGTCCCAGCCGCCGAGCGCCCGGATGTGGTCGGCGGTGATGTTCGCGCCGTCCTCGGTGCGGAGCAGGTTCTCCAGCAGCACCTTCAGGCTGTAGGGGAGGCGCGCGGAGCCCTCGACCTTGTCCAGCTTGAAGATCTCGTACGACTCGTCGCCCACGCGCAGCGTGCTGCGGGCGTCGAAGCTGTTCGCCGACACGACAGTCTCCTTCATCAATGTGCGCGTACTCCGCGCCGCGCCACATCAGGCCGGGCGCCGCGTGGTGCCGCCTACGGCCCCTCGACCATCCGCTAAGGTAAGGCTTAGTTAGGTAACCCTTACCGAGTGGCGGACTGCGGTGCGCCTTCGGCATATATCTCGATGTCGAGATAACTCTAGTACATCACCGTCGCACGGTCATGCGCGGGCGCCACCTGATCCCTCGCAGCGAAGGCCGAGCGTTGCCATCGAAGGTTGGTGACCGCCAGGTCTTCTCACCGAAGGCTGGGTGATCGTTCAGGGCCGGCCGTCTGGGGAGACGGTGGGGGGGAACCGGTACGCGCGTAGGGCGATCCTCTGCTCGCTTCGGGGCGACGCGACCGTCCGGCAGATCGCGGGGCGGTGGAATGTCCCGTGCCGGCTGGTCCACCGTGTCCTGGACTCCGCGATCTTTCCCGACCGCCAGACCTGCCGGAACCGGTCCGCCATCGCCGAGCCGGTCGAGGCACAGATCAACTCGATGATCGTGAGTGGGATGGGCCCAAGGAGATCTGGACGGACCTGATGGGCGTCCACGACATCTCGGTGTCCATGGGCAGCCCGCAACGACAGACCGCCCGACGGCACCCTGCGACGGGGCGCAGAGGACCGGCTGTCCCATCCCGAAGGATCCGGCCCCCGTCTCAAGTGGCCTTCCATGATTCATCGTTGATCTGGTTCGTCACCCTGACCACTCGACTACTGTGTCGGGCCATGAACACGGACGACTGGTTGGCAGACACCCGGACCTCCTACGACACGGTCGCGGTCAACTATGCCGACCAAATACGCGAGGCTCTGGCCGGGAAACCGTATCTTCGGGCGACTCTGACGTTGTTCGCAGACTTGGTCCATGCCGCCGGCGGCGGACCGGTGGCGGACGTGGGCTGCGGGCCTGGACACGTCACCGCCCACCTCCACGAGTTGGGTACGGATGCTTTCGGCATCGACCTCTCCCCCGTGATGATCGACGTCGCTCGGCGTGACCACCCTCGCCTGCGGTTCGAAGTGGGCTCGATGACGGACCTCGCCCTCACCGATGCTTCGGTCGCCGGTCTGCTCGCTTTTTGGTCGTTGATTCACATCCCCGACGATGACGTCCCTACGGTCTTCGGGCACTTCCGGCGGGTGTTGCGTCCCGGCGGGCCACTTCTGCTCGGCTTTCACGTCGGCAACGAGTCAAAGCTGAAGACCCAGGGCTACGGCGGTCACCCGATGAACGTTTACGTCCACCGCCGCCGGCCTGACAAAGTGGCGGCCTGGCTGCGCGATGCCGGGTTCACGGTCGAGGCCCAGATACTGCTCGACCCCGACGAGAGCGTTCCAGGGGCGGTCCTTTTCGCACGCCGCCAGTCCTAGCCCCGTCAGTGGTCCGGCTGCGGCCGACCACATTCAGTGACAGTGCCCACCGGCCGCATCCTCACCGCGCCGACAACCGCGGACGCCGACAGTGACCGATCACCTGCCTTTGCCTCTCGCCCCTCTCCCCCATCAACGTCCGTCCCCGGCTCGGCGAGACCACCGATCACTGCGTCCAGCGACTCGCCCGCGCCAACCACCTCAGTCCCGGCGATCTCCTGCGACATCTCACGCCACCGCCCCATGAAACCGGCCGGAGAACCCAGCTGAGCCGCCTCGCCGCCCTCAGCGGACGCTCGACGGAGGTTCCTGGCGAAAGCCCTTGCGGATGCCGGCCCAGCCGCCGGGCATATCGCGGCGAACGTTGAATGGCTCTCGGGGTCTGCTGTCCGGAGCCGAAGAGCGAGAGCCGCTCCGCCAGGCCCGGTACTGTGGCTCCGCATGACCGATTCCGAGATCACCGCAGACCTTGTCCACGACTTGCTGCAGGCGCAGCATCCGGACCTTGCAGGGCTGGCCATCCGCGAGGTGCCCGGCGGCTGGGGCAACCAAATGTGGCGCCTCGGGGACGAGTTGGCTGTGCGTATGCAGCGTATGGACCCCACCCCGGAACTCCAGCTCAAGGAGCGGCGGTGGCTGCCCGTGCTGGCCCCGCTCCTGCCGCTCCCGGTGCCGACCCCGGTGCGGTTCGGCGAACCGTCCGAGCGCTTCCCCAAGCACTGGACCGTGATGACGTGGGTTCCCGGCGAGCCACTGGACTACGCCTCGATCAGCCGCGGCGACCACGCGGCTGACACGCTGGCGGGCTTCCTCAGGGCGCTCCATGTGGAGGCACCAGCCGAGGCGCCGACCAGTTCGGACTTCGGTGCTCACCCCAAGAAGTGCACGGACGACTTCGACCACTTCTTCGAAGCCGTTGTCCCCGGCGGCATTGCCGACGAGGTCCGGGCCGTCTGGGAGGATGCCGTTGCAGCGCCCGAGTGGGCGGGTCCGCCGGTTTGGGTGCACGGTGACCTTCATCCCGCGAATGTCGTCGTCTCGGACGGAACGCTCTCGGGTGTGATCGACTTCGGTGCCATGTTCGCCGGTGATCCGGCGTGGGACCTCGCGGCCGCATGGGTCATCCTTCCCGCAGGTGCCGCCGCACGGTTCTTCGACGTGTACGCGCATGCGGACAAGGCGACGATCCGGCGAGCCCGCGGGCTGGCTGCTATGAAAAGCCTGTTCCTCATGCTGATGGGGCAGAACGGAGACCGGGGCCTTCCTGGCGGCAAGCCGACGTGGGGACCCGCAGGCCGGGCAGCCCTCGATCGTGTTCTGAAAGACGGTTTGGTATAGATCCGGAGCAACGAGCCTCCTCCGAAACTCGCTTGCCGGAGCGGAATCTGGTGCCGCGAAGCCGCTCTCGCGTCGCCCACGATGTTCTCCCCGTGGAGACGAACAGACCACTGCCTGCTCGTGACATCTCAACCGCGGTGGTTCCCGTCGATGGTGGAACAGGCGTGTGCGAGCGCGCCAAGCCCGCGGCGGCCTTCTGGGTGCCGCCGGAGGTGCAGGCCGGGGCCGTGTCCGACGCGCAGACCATCCGACTCCGTGGGACATGTGGCGCGAGCCGCGCCGTCCGGCCGGTCGGTGTCCAAGGGCTGTCCGGGCCCACGGTGCCCTCATGTTCGTTCCCCTGTCCACGACTTCGCCGTGGAAGTCCGTCGGAGATCCAGTGCGACCGCTCGTCGAACGCCGCGACGTCGGCGAGGGCGACCGGGCCGAGATCCACCCCGCCCGCCTCGGCGTCCACGCCCCCTGGGAGAGTCAGTACGACACCGGACATGCGGTCCCGGACGAGGAGGAACATGAACGACACAAGCGAGTTCAAGGACATCTCCCCGACCACCCTCGCCGATCTCCTGGGGCGCGGACAGGTCATGGACATCGGCATCCGGCCGCTGTGGCCCTCCATCCCGAGGGTCGTTGGCCCGGCGTTCACCGTGCGGTGTCCTGCGGGCGACAACCTCATGCTGCACGCGGCCATCCATCGCGCGGCACCCGGCTCCGTCATCGTCGTCGAGTCGGGCGACGTGGACTACGCGCTCGCCGGCGGCAACGTCTGCGCCGTGGCCCAACGCCGGGGAATCGCGGCGTTCGTGGCCGACGGGGTGATCCGCGACCTCGCCGAGGTACGCGAGTCGGGATTCCCCGTCTTCGCCAGGGGCGTCATCCCGATCCCGGGGACGAAGAAGGCCGTCGAACCGCTCAATGGCCCCGTGCGGTGCGGCGGGGTGGACGTGGACGCCGGCGACATCGTGGTGGCGGACGAGGAGGGCATCGTGGTCGTTCCCCGCGCCCGGCACGAGCAGGTGCTCATCGACGCCCGCGCGAAGGTGGCCAAGGAGGCCGGCGAATCCCTCGACGCGTGGGAGGCGGCGCACCGGGCCCGCATCGACAGCATCCTGCGCAGCGGCGGTTTCCAGGTCTGATGACCGGAGGATGACGACGTCCGGGGCCACGGCGTCCTCGGGAGACCACTCCCGGAGGGCCGGGCCCCCGGACGTCCCCGTCTCCCCTCCCCTCCCCTCCCCTCCCCGTACGGACGCACACCGCGCGCGGTCGCGGCGATCGGGGTGGACCATGGAACGCACAGCGCACACCGGGCCGCGCATTGCACCAGGCCGGCCTGTATCTTCCGCGCCGACACGCGCGAGCGTCACCCGAACACCACACCCCGGCGCAGGTCCCATCTCATATCTGAGATAGCCTTTCGTCATGTCAGACGATTACCTCGTACGCATCGGCAAGCTCATCCGTGACGCCCGTCAACATCGGGGCTGGACACAGAGTCAACTCGCCGAGGCGCTCGCCACCAGCCAGAGCGCCGTGAACCGCATCGAGCGCGGCAATCAAAACATCAGTCTTGAGATGATCGCGCGCATCGGTGAGGCACTCGACAGCGAGATCGTGTCGCTCGGCTACGCCGGACCCATGCACCTGCGGGTGGTCGGCGGACGTCGGCTCTCGGGCTCCATCGACGTCAAGACGAGCAAGAACGCGTGCGTGGCACTGCTCTGCGCCTCGCTGCTCAACAAGGGCCGTACGGTGCTGCGCCGGGTGGCCCGGATCGAGGAGGTCTACCGTCTCCTGGAGGTGCTGAACTCCATTGGCGTGCGGACCCGGTGGATCAACGAGGGAACCGATCTGGAGATCGTCCCGCCGGCCCGGCTGGACATGGACACCATCGACGCGGACGCCGCGCGCCGGACCCGCTCCATCATCATGTTCCTCGGCCCGCTGCTGCACCGCTTGGACCGGTTCAAGCTTCCGTACGCGGGCGGCTGCGACCTCGGTACGCGGACCATCGAGCCGCACATGATCGCGCTGCGCCGCTTCGGTCTGGAGATCGCTGCGACCGAGGGGATCTACCACGCCCAGGTCGACCACTCGGTCACCCCCGGCCGCCCCATAGTACTGACCGAGCGCGGCGACACCGTGACCGAGAACGCGCTGCTGGCCGCCGCCCGGCACGACGGCACCACCGTCATACGCAACGCGTCGTCCAACTACATGGTCCAGGACCTCTGCTTCTTCCTGGAGGCGCTCGGTATACGCGTCGACGGAATCGGCACAACCACACTGACCGTGCACGGAGTTCCGCACATAGACGTGGACGTCGACTACTCCCCGTCCGAGGACCCGGTCGAGGCGATGAGCCTCCTCGCCGCCGCCGTGGTGACGGAGTCCGAACTGACGATCCGTCGGGTGCCGATCGAGTTCCTGGAGATCGAGCTCGCGGTCCTTGAGGAGATGGGCGTCGACTGCGGACGTACGACGGAGTACGCCGCCGACAACGGCCGCACCCGGCTGGTCGACCTTACCGTCCGGCCCTCCAAACTGGAGGCGCCGATCGACAAGATCCACCCCATGCCGTTCCCCGGGCTCAACATCGACAACGTGCCCTTCTTCGCGGCGATCGCCGCCTCGGCCCAGGGCCAGACCCTCATCCACGACTGGGTCTACGACAACCGGGCCATCTACCTCACCGACCTGAACCGCCTCGGCGGCAGGCTGCAACTCCTGGACCCGCACCGGGTACTGGTCGAGGGCCCGACCCGATGGCGCGCCGCCGAAATGATGTGCCCGCCCGCACTGCGCCCCGCCGTGGTGGTGCTGCTCGCCATGATGGCGGCGGAGGGCACGTCCGTACTGCGCAACGTGTATGTGATCAACCGCGGTTACGAGGAGCTCGCGGAGCGTCTCAACTCCGTGGGCGCGCAGATCGAGATCTTCCGGGACATCTGAACGACGAACGCCGCCGCACCTTGTCCGACCTGCCGGGATGCGGGTCAGAAGGGGGTGCGGCGGCACCCGGGACTTCTCTGGAGCTTCGGGCCTGCACCGCGGGGTTCTTGCGGCCACCGTCCGGCCCGTGATCTCACGAAGACCCTCACGTCTGTCTGCCGATCAAGAGGCGTACCACCCGAGCCACCGGCTCACGCTCCGTGGACCCCTCCCTCGGCAACCCATTGACATCGGGGTAACACCACCGCAAGATAATCCGTACACCAATGATTGATGTACAGATCATTTGGAGGCTTCGCGCTCACCGCCTCCTCTCTCGGTGTCCTCCACCCCTTCGACGCTAGGAGGTCATATGCCCGTGACTCCTGATCCTCTCCGCATCGCCGTCGTCGGCGGCGGCATCGGCGGACTGGCTGCGGCGCTGGCAGTCGCCCGCTCCGGGCACCACGTGACGCTCGTGGAACGAGCCGCCGAGTTCGGCGAGATCGGAGCCGGCCTGCAGCTCGCTCCGAACGCCTCTCTCGCACTTGAGGAACTCGGCGTCCTCACAGCTGTTCAGCGCAGCGCGGTTGCCCCGCCACGACTCGTGATGATGGATGCTCTGACGGGGGACCAGATCACCTCCCTCGACCTGCGCGGCGCGGCCTACACCGAGCGCTTCACGCATCCCTACCTGGTCACGCACCGCACGGATCTGCACGCCGCGCTGCTGAGCGCTTGCCAGGAGCACCCTGCCATCACACTTCGCACAGGGCACACCGTCACCCACGTCGAACAGGACGCATCCGGGGCGCAGCTGCACTTCGCCGAGTCGTCGGAGATCCTGACCGCGGATGCGGTCGTTGCCGCAGACGGCCTGCATTCACGTCTGCGCCAGGCCTTGGTGGGCGATGGGGAACCGGTCTGCTCCCGTTACGTGGCCTTCCGCGGCGCTTTGCCGACCGGGAAGATGACCGGCCGGATGTCGCAGCACGCCGCTTCGGAGGCGGTGATGGTGTGGGCCGGACCCCGCATGCATCTGGTGCAATACCCCGTGCGGCGCGGGGAGTTGTACAACCAGGTCGCTGTCTTCGAAAGCGACCACTACACAGCGGACTCCGACGACTGGGGCACCGAGGCTGAGCTCGAGGAACGCTTCGCCGGCACCTGTCAGGCCATACGCGACTCTCTGCCGCTGGTGTCGCGCGATCGGCGCTGGCCGCTGTACGACCGCCTGCCCATCGACAACTGGGTGCACGGCCGGATCCTGCTTCTCGGCGATGCCGCCCACCCGATGCTGCAGTACCTGGCCCAGGGAGCCTGCCAGGCACTGGAAGACGCCGTCGCACTGGGACAGGCACTGCGCACGTTCTCCGACCCGGCCGACGCTTTCGCATCGTACGCCGCCCAACGCCGCGAGCGGGCAGCGCGTATCCAGACCAACGCCCGCCGCTTCGGCGAAATCTGTCACCTGGAGGGCATGGGGGCCACCCTGCGCAACGTGCTCCTCTCATCCCGTACGCCTGACGACTTCGACGACATCTCCTGGGTGTGGACGCCGACCGCAACCGGCGCACCTGCCCTGTGAGCCCGCAACCGCAGGAGGAGACGATGACCGACGAACTCGCCTACAAGGCTTTGGAGGGCCTGGGGGCCGCGCCGCTGTGGAACTTCTACGGGAACCTGTTCCCCGCCCAGCCGCGCAGCCGCGCCGTGCCCTACCGCTGGAGCTGGCAGGAACTGCGCCCGCACCTGCTGCACTTCTCCGAGACCCTCTCGCTGGAGGAGGCCGAACGACGGGTCCTCATGCTGGTCAATCCCGGCCTGACCGATCCCCCGGCCACCGTCAACACCCTCTATGCCGGCCTGCAGATCATCCTGCCCGGCGAGACCGCGCAGGCGCACCGGCACACGTCCAACGCCTTCCGCTTCATCCTGGAGGGAAGCGGCGCATGGACGACGGTCAACGGTGAGCGGGTCTTCATGTCCCCCGGCGATCTGCTGCTCACTCCCGGCTGGCACTGGCACGACCACACCCACGAGGGCGACGAGCCGATGATGTGGCTCGACGCTCTCGACTACCCACTCGTCAACGCTCTGGAAGCCGGCTTCTACGAGCAGTACCCCCAGCGTCTCCAGCCTGTCACCCGGCCCGACGACGCAGGCAGCAGGCAGTTCCTGCACGGCCGGCTGACCCCCGTCTGGCTCTCCCAGGACGGGCCCAACTCCCCTGTCACCCGCTACACCTGGCAGGAGACGCATCGGGCCCTGGAAAGCATCGCCGACACCGCCGAAGGAAGCGATGTCGACGGCATCGTCCTCGAGTACACGAATCCGTGGACGGGCGGTCCGGTGATGCCCACCATCGGCTGCCGCATCCAGCGTCTGCGCCCCGGCTTCCAAGGAGCCGGACGCAGGCACACGGCCTCCACCGTCTTCAGCGTCGTACGCGGAGAGGGGGCCACGATCGTGGACGGCATGCGGCTGGAATGGTCCGAGAACGACACCTTCGCCGTGCCTGGCTGGGCGTCCTATCGGCATCTGAACTCATCCTCCTCGCACGACGCCGTCCTGTTCTCCTACAGCGACGAGCCCGTCATGCGCTCCCTCGGCCTCTACCGCACGGAAAGCGCCGACCCCGGCGCCTGATCCGCCCATTCGACACCTCAGAAGGAGGCCACGATGCGTCTGGCCCTGTTCAACAAGGGGCGACTCGGACTCGTCGACGGCTACGAACTCGTCGATGTGACCGAACAACTCGCCGGCTCCGGCACCCCCGGTGCGGCCGGTGCGCTCCACCAGCACATCGAGTTCGCCGCCCGCGGCGGCGCGACAGAGATCGACCTCACCGGCTGCGCACGCGTCCCGCTCGCCGAGGCAGTCCTGGAAGCCCCCCTACCACGCCCCGGCAAGATCGTCGGCGCGCCGGTCAACTACCTCGACCACAAGGCCGAGATGGAGTACACCACCTCGGTCGCCGACCTCGGCGTCTTCCTCAAGGCGAACTCGTCCGTCATCGGACCCGGCCAGGACATCCTCCTGCCCTACACCGACAAGCGCACTGACCAGGAAGGCGAACTGGGCGTCGTCATCGGACGCACCGCCACGCACGTCAGCGCCGACGACGCGCTGGACCACGTGTTCGGCTACACATGCGTGCTGGACATCACCGTCCGTTCCGGCGAGGACCGCTCCACGCGGAAGTCGTTCGACACATTCACCCCCATCGGCCCCTGGGTCGTGACCGCGGACGAGGTCCCGGACCCGGACACCCTCGATCTGCGATGTGACGTGGGCGGCACCACCAGGCAGCGGACCAACACGGCAGATCTGATCTTCGGCGTCCGTGAACTGATCGCCTACACCTCCTCCGTCATGACGCTGCACCCGGGCGACGTGATCGCGACGGGCACGCCGGCCGGCGTGGGGGCGCTCAGCCACGGCGACCGGGTCGTTCTGGAGATCGAGCAGGTCGGTCGCCTGGAAGTGGGCGTCGACGGATCCCGGGCCACCCCCTACGAGCAGCGTCCCGGGCGCCGAGATCGCTGACGGAACGGCCGCACACGAGGTGGTGCCGCGCACTCGTAGACTCCTGGGCATGCCGGCCGTCGTCTTGGCCGGCACCACCTCGGCGACGGACGAACGGAGCACTGTGGCGCGCGCACTGGATCTGCACAACTACATCGGACACCTGATCCGACGTGCGGAACAGGTACACACCGCTCTGTGGTCCCAGCATGTGTCCCGGGAGATCACCTCCCAGCAGTTCTCCGTCCTGAACGCTCTGCGCCAGAAACCGGGCATCGACCAGCGCACACTCGCGCAGCTCACCTCGCTGGACCGCTCCACGGTCAACCAGATGATCCGCCGTCTGACCGACCAGCGCCATGTGAGTCAGGTGCGGGACGAAAACGATCGCAGACGAACCCTGCTGAGTCTGACCGACCAGGGTGCCGAGCTGCTCGACTCACTGATCCCTCCGGCGGAACGGGTCAACGAGCAACTCTTGAGCTCACTCCCCGCGAGCGAGCGGGCTCTGGCCGTGGAGATCCTCCACAGAATTGCCACCATGGACGACAGGTCGTTCCGCGGCGAGGCGTAACGCCCGGCAATCAGCTGCCTCGGCGACAGCCCACTCGGCACCTGGACATCCCACGCATCAACGCAGGCACGAGATGCCCCACACCCCGGGCCCGGATGAGGAGTCACGTCTTGCCTCACTATCGCATTCCTGACGCAGCCCCGCCCAGCCTGCGGCAGCAGCCGCAGCCCCGCTCGGCCACGGGCACGGGTCCCGTCATCGGCCGCGCCCTGCAGATCCTCGGCACCTTCACGGCCCAGCACCCTCATCTGAATCTGAGCGAACTGGCCCGCAAGGCCGACCTGCCGGTGTCCACCGTGCACCGCATGCTGGGAGAGCTTCTCGCCTGGGGAGCCCTCGAACGGGACGAGCACGGGCGCTACCGCGTCGGACTGCGGTTGTGGGAGGTCGGGTCCCTGGCGCCCCGTACCCAAGGGCTGCGTGAGCGCGCGCTGCCCTATCTGGAGGATCTGGCAGCCCTCACACGCGAGAACGTGCAACTCGCCGTCCGTGATGATTCGGAGATCGTCTTCGTGGAGCGCATAGGCTCCAGCAGCGCCGTGCCGACGCTGACACGCGTGGGCGGCCGGCTCGCCATCACGACTACCGGCGTGGGACTGGCCCTGCTCGCCCACGCCCCGGCTCATGTGCAGGATGCCGCGCTGACCCGACCGCTTCAGCGCCATACCCCCTTCACTTTGACCGACAGCAGTCAGCTCAGGAGGGTCCTCGCGCAAGTGCGGGCGTGCGGCTACGCGGTGAGTGACCGGCAACTGTCTGCCGACACCCTCTCGGTTGCGGCACCCATCACGACCGCCGACGGCGAGGTCGCAGCAGCTGTCTCCCTCGTCGTCCGGCATGGATCCATGCCAGTGGGAGCACTGGCAGATCTCGTCCGAACCAGCAGCCGTGCCATCTCGCGAGTACTTCACACACCTGTTTCCTGAGATGCACGTGTCCGTCACGACTACTTTCCCGGCATACGGAAAAGGCCCTGGTCGCCGGGCGCAGGTGCTCGGAACATGTCTGCGCCGACAGCCGAAGTCACCACAGGCCATTTGCCGCTCTTCGGGCTCCGTCATACCTACCGCAGTCGACAGTGGAGTGCCGCCATGTACATGTTCTTCAGCCGCGTCGTCGCTCAGCGAGTCGTCCGATGAGCGCCTCTTTGCAGGAGGCCCTGGACACGGGTCGCATGAGTCGCTTCCAGTGGCGCGCAATCGTGATCTGTGTGCTTCTCAACACCCTCGACGGTTTCGACGTGCTGGTCATGTCCTTCACCGGGAAGACGATCTCCGGTGAGTGGCATCTGGACTCCGGCACGCTGGGGCTTCTCCTCAGCAGCGGTCTGGCCGGCATGGCGCTGGGCGCCCTCTTCGTCGCCCCCTGGGCGGACCGGATCGGCAGAAGGCCCATCATCCTCGCCGGGCTGATTGTGGCGGCGGTCGGCATGGTGCTCTCCTCGGCCTGCCAGAACTGGCAACAGCTGGGAGCACTGCGCCTCGTGACGGGCGTCGGGATCGGCGCCGTTCTCGCCTGCAGCAACGTCATCGCCGGCGAGTTCGCCTCGCAGCGCTGGCGCGGCCTCGCCGTCAGCCTCAACTCCACCGGCTATGCCGTCGGCGCAACAGTCGGCGGCCTCTCATCCGTGGCTCTCATCGACCACTACGGGTGGCGGTCGGTATTCCTGGTCGGCGGAATAGCCACTCTGGTCGTCGTACCGCTCACCTTCTGGTTCCTCCCCGAGTCCCTTGAGTTCCTCGTCACGAGGAAACCCAAGAACGCCCTGGACAGGGTCAACTCGCTCGCGCGCCGCATGGGACATCCCGAGCTCACCGCGCTTCCCGAGTCGCCCCGAGCCGAGCACTCACGTCCGGCCGGGTTCCGTATTCTGCTCGCAGGGGAGCTACGTCGCCCCACCCTGACGCTCTGGGCAGCCTTCTTCCTGGTGATGGCGGCCTTCTACTTCGTCACCAGCTGGACGCCAACGCTGCTGGTGGAAGCGGGCATGTCCTCGAACCAGGGCTTGACCGGCGGCACTCTGCTCAACCTGGGCGGCATCTTCGGAACGGCACTCCTGGGTGCACTGGCCGCACGCTTCGCCCTGATCAGCGTGCTGCGGACCTACCTCTTTCTGGCAGGAGCACTGGTCTCCGTGTTCGCGGCCTCCACCGATGTACTCGTCCTGGCCTTTTCCCTCGGTGCGGTCATCGGTGTGGCTGTGAACGGATGCATCGCCGGCCTCTACGCCCTCACGCCGAGCGTCTACTCGACGCAGCTCCGCGCCACTGGCGTGGGAGCAGCCATCAGTGTCGGTCGCGTGGGCGCCATCGTCGCTCCCTCCGCGGCGGGTTGGCTGCTCCACTCCGGCTGGACACCACGGGGGCTCTACGTAGCCACTGGTGTCGTATTCGCCGCAGCGGGTCTGCTCCTGTTCACCATGCGCGCGAAGCGGCCCGGAAAGGACACCGCACTCGTGGCGGAGCCCGCTCCCTCGGCTTCATAGCCTTCCGCTGGTCCGGAGAACACGCGGACGACACCCTGAGTTTCTGTGCGCCCTGGACCCGGTGTTCGGTGGCCTCGGCCAGGATGGTCCAGCCGTTCGTGGACTTCCGTCCGGACCATTCCCTGCCTTCCGGCAGCTTCACCTGCTTGGTCTTCGGCAGTCGCTTCGGTCGAGTCACCGCCTGCACGGTCTCCCGACGAGGGCAAGAGCGTGACCGACAGCGGTGTTTGCGTCCCCTCCGAGCAGACGCCCACTGCGGGTCATACCGCTCACGAGGAGGCCAGCTCCCTTCTGTGGAGGGTCGCGGAAGCAATTCGGAAGAGGGCAAGGGCAAGGGCGCTGACGGCGAGGACAGCGAGAGCGACGATCGTGGGGTTCACCCATGCGGGCACGAGGCTGACATGCTCGTTGCACGCGTCGGCCAGCGGGAAGTACGAAGTGCCGTCCGCGCCCGTGCGGTCCCGCCACGCCTGGTCGTAGGTGGTGTGGAGGGTGAGCTCGCAGGTTTCCCGAACGTCCAGACCGCCCGAGAAGATGCCGAAGCCCCACACCATGGAGGCGAGACTCCCGAAGATCAGAGCGGCACCGACAAGTGCGACAGGCTGCTTGTGTGCCGGCGGAGGCCGCTTCGCGCCCCGGCGCAGCATCAGCAGCCCTGCCGGGATGGCCAGGACAAGACCTACAAAGGCGAGGTCGAACATCAGGACGCGGCACCCACCCTTTCGACGATCGCGCCGGCGAACCCGAGCGCTTGCTTCCGGTCGCCGGAGACCGCCGCAGTGTACGACGTCGTACCGAGCATATGTGCGTACGCGGACAACTGAGCTTCGGCCTTCGGGCCCGTCGCTTCGGTCCGCGCCACAGAGTCGTGCATGTGACGCGGTGCCGCAGCGGTGGCGCCCTGGTGGCGCATGAGCCCCCGCTCCCGTTGTTCCAGGCGGCACACCGTCCATGCCGAACAACCCATGCATGCCGTCGGCCGGTAGGCGGCCGAACTCCACGCCCGGTACGCCGACTTCCTGACCATCTGGAGCCCGGGAGGTCACTCCCCGCCGAGCGGAACGCCCTGCGCAACGGGGTGGAACGCGGCGACCGAGCCGCTCAGGGCACCCAGGTCCTACGCCACGGGCGCCTCGCCGAACAAGACCTGATCAGCGAACAAGACCTGATCGGTTCACGGAGTCGAGCAGTCTCTTCGCCGCCGGAAGCGTACTGCCGTCCAGGCGACACAGAGCAAAGATCGATTGACGGCGTCAACAGGTAGGCTGCGTGGTATTTCGCGCAGGCCTCACCCCGCACGGAAGGTCACCCATGCCACAGCCCGACCGTCTCCCCGGGGCGCCCGACTTCCGGATCAAGCTGCCCAATGACGGTGGGGAGGCGCACGGGCATCTGCTCACCGAGTTCGGCGGGAACGGCACGCACAAGTTCCTCCTGCACGAGGGATCGTTCGTGGTGGCTGAGGCATCGCCCAGCCTCCACGCCCACAGACGCCTAATCCGTGCGGAGCTACGGGCGAGCGGCGCGCTGGTCGACGTCCCGGTGGACCCCGACCGGTCCGGGACGCTGCCGCGTTGGGTGGCCACGCGTGACATCCCATGCAACTCCTCTTCCGCCGCTGCCGCGCTGGTGTACGGCTACCACGCCTCCGGGCCGGAGTCCTGGCGAACCGCCGAGGGCCACCCGCTCGCCGACTACCTGTCCACCGCCTGGCGCCCTCCGCGCAAGGCGTGGCTGGTGCGCGGCAACAACGTCTCGGGGCACAACCTGGTGCGGCAGCTGTGGCTGGAGGAGGGGTTCGTCTCGCTCTCCGGTGCGCATCTGCCGCCCCTGGAGGAGAGCGATCCGACCAAGAGCACACTTCGTCGCTTCGTCGAGGACGGGTACGAGGGAGCGGCCTCGTACAACCAGAAGCGCGGGCTCGTCGACGAGTTGCACGGATTTTTGACGCAGATGCGCGTCGGCGACACGGTGGTCACCATAGGCGACGGCCGGCTTCATCTCGGACGGATCACCGGGGAGGCCGTGCAGACCGGTTCCCCCGGCGGCCTGTCCAATCTGCGGCGGACGGTCACCTGGGAGTCCGGCAGCCACCCGTACGAAGAACTGCCGGAGGAAGTACAGCAGAAGCTGTCCGTGCAGCATGACGTCGTCGACCTGACCGGTGTCCTGGAGGCGTTGGACGGGCTCGCCGCTCCCGTCGACCCCGCCGCGCCCGCCGACCCCGCCCTGCAGCCCGTCACCGAGCGGATCGCGCCCCGGGAGCTGTCCCTGCCGGACGTGACCGATGCCCTCACGGCCGACCTCCTCGTCCACGAGAAGGAATGGCTTGAGGAGGTACGTGAACTGCTTGTCGATGAGCGGCAGTTGGTCTTCTACGGCCCGCCCGGCACGGGCAAGACCTATCTGGCGATGAAGCTGGCCGAGCACTTCGGCGGCGGCCCCGAGCAGGTCAAGATCGTGCAGTTCCACCCGTCGTACGCCTACGAGGACTTCTTCGAGGGGTTCCGGCCCGTGGAGGACGACGAGACACACGAGGTCGCCTTCCGCCTGACGGCGGGGCCGCTGCGGGAACTCGCCGATCTCGCCTCCCGCGAGGGCAATCGGCACGTCCCGCACTTCCTGATCATCGACGAGATCAACCGGGCCAACCTCGCGAAGGTCTTCGGTGAGCTGTACTTCCTGCTGGAGTACCGGACACGGTCCGTCCGTCTCACCTACTCCGGAGACGATTTCGCGCTGCCTCCCAACCTGTTCGTGATCGGCACCATGAACACCGCCGACCGGTCGATCGCACTGGTGGACGCGGCGATGCGGCGCCGTTTCGCGTTCGTGGAGCTGTCGCCCCGTACCGAACCGACCGCCGGGCTGCTCGCACGGTGGCTTGAGAGCGAGGGCAAGGACGGGGAACCCGCTCGTCTTCTCGACGCCCTCAACGCCCGCATCGACGACCCGGACTTCGCCATCGGGCCGTCCTACTTGATGAAGCCGGGCGTGTACCGCGACGGCGGCCTCGACCGCACCTGGCGCACGAAGGTCCTCCCGCTGCTGGAGGAGCACCACTACGGCGAGGGGCTCGACGTCGCCGCCCGCTACGGCCTCGACTCGCTGCGCGAGCAGCACCCGTGACCGCGTCCATCACCGCGACCGTGCCGGATGTGACGCTGCGCGAGTACGGGCCCTCGGTCTCCGTCCCGCTGTCCGCCGGGGCCGGGCAAGCCCTTGCCGCCGCCGGGATCCTGCAGAGCGTGACCCCGGATCCCGGCCGGGAGGGGCACTGGCTGCTGCGGGCGGGCAGCCGGGTCGGCGCCGTGCGCACTCCCGGCGGTCCGGTCCTGCGGATCAGGCCCAAGACCCCGGTGAGCCGGCTGTTCTTCCTCCTCGGCTTCAGTCTCGACCCGGCACGTGCCTGGCGCGACAGCCGGGAGGGCACCATCGACACCGGTGCTCACGACGACGTCGTCCCCGCGCTCGCGCACGCCGTGGAGCGGCAGATCGACGCGGCTCTGCGGCAGGGGGTTCTCCAGGGCTACCGCGAAGTGGAAGAGTCCGCGTTGGTCGTGCGCGGGCGGCTGCGCGAGGCCGAGCAGATCCGGCGGCACTTCGGCCGGACGCCGCCCGTGGAGATCTCGTACGACGCGTTCACGACCGACACCGCCGAGAACCGCATACTGCGTGCCGCCGTCGAGCAGTTGCTGCGGATGCCCGGAGTGCCCGGCCCGGTCCGTCGGCGCCTCGCCCATCAGCGCCTGCGTCTCGCCGATGTCCAGCCGCTGGTGCGAGGGCAGGAACTGCCGCTCTGGCATCCGTCGCGCCTCAACTCCCGCTATCAGCCCGCGCTGCGGCTCGCCGAGGCCGTGCTGCGCGACGCCTCGCCGGAGCACCGGCCGACCGGGGCCGAACCACTCGCCGTGGACGGCTTCCTGTTCGACATGAACAAGCTGTTCGAGGACTTCGTCACGGTCGCGCTGCGCGAGGCTCTTCGTGAGCACGGCCTGACCGCGCGGCTCCAGGACCCCCACCACCTCGACCTCGCGGGTCTGGTGAGGATGCGTCCCGACCTCGTCGTCCGCACCGGGGACGGTCGTACTCCGGTCGCCGTGGCCGACGCCAAGTACAAGATCGAGAAGGCCGACGGGCTCCTCAACGCCGACCTGTACCAGGCCCTCGCGTACGCCACGGTGCTCGGCCTGCGCGAGGCCCACCTCGTGTACGCGGCCGGACGGCAGCCGGAGCGCTTCCACGAGGTGCGCGGCACGGCCGCCGGGGGCCGGCCCGGGGTGCGCCTGTACCAGCACAGCCTCGACCTCTCCCGTACGCCTGAACAACTCCTGTCGACGATCCGGGAACTCGCCTTCAAGCTGGCCCCGGCGGCAACGGTGTTGACTTCAAAGCGCAGGGTGCCCCGGGTTTCACGTCCTCCAACTGCGGGAGCACCTCACTCGCGATGAGTTCCAGGTGGTCGAGGTCGGTGAAGTCGGTCAGTCGCAGATGGATCCGACTCGCGCCGATCGCAGCGAACTCGCCGAGCCGCTCGACGAGCTGGGCCGGGGATCCGACCACCGGATCCTCCGGCGGCAGCGCGCTCTTGACGTGCAGCGGGGCGGCCCGCCGCTGCGCCTCCGCGCCGGTACGGCCGATCGCGACCACGACACCGGCCGAGAGCACCAGCGGTGGCCGACCGGTGTCGGCCCTGCCGGTCAGATCGCATGCCTCGACCACCCGCTGGTACGCCTGCGCCGTCTCCGCCACCGACTTGAAAGGCATGTTGAACTCGTCGGCGTACCGGGCGGCCAGCGCCGGGGTGCGCTTGGGGCCGCGGCCCCCGACGATGATCGGCGGCCCCGGCACCTGCACCGGTTTCGGCAGGGCGGGTGCGTCGACCAGCCGGTAGTGGTCGCCGCGGTAGCTGAAGCTTTCGCCGATCGGTGTCCGCCACAGGCCTGTGATTACAGCCAGCTGCTCCTCCAGCCGGTCGAAGCGCTCGCCGACGGCTGGGAACGGGATGCCGTACGAGGTGTGCTCCCGTTCGTACCAGCCGGCGCCGATGCCCAGCTCCACCCGCCCGCCGCTCATGCGGTCGACCTGCGCCACCATCACGGCCAGCGGGCCGGGGAGCCGGAAGGTGGCCGAGGTGACCAGGGTGCCCAGCCGGATCCGGGAGGTCTCCCGGGCGAGCGCGCCCAGCGTCAGCCACGCGTCGGTGGGGCCGGGTATCCCGGGATCGGCGCCCATCGCCTGGTAGTGGTCGGCCCGGAAGAAGCCCTCGAACCCGCCGGCCTCGACAAGTCGTACGAAGCGCAGCTGATCGTCGTAGTCGGCACCGCGGTGCGGCTCTGTGAAGACGCAGATCCGCATGGTCATCGTCCTTCCGCTCCGGCCGGCGTCGACATGTCCCGTTCCGTCAGCAGCTCGTGCAGGTCGGCGCTGCACCGGGCCACTTCGCCGAGATGCGCGGTACGGCCCAGCGTCCTCGGCCGGGGGATGTCGATGTCGACCACCTCGCGGATCCGGCCCGGACGCGGGCTGAGCACCACCACACGGTCGGCGAGCAGCACGGCCTCGTCTATCGAGTGGGTGACGAAGACGACGGTGGCGGAGTTCTCCATGTGGACCCGCTGCAGCTCCACTGCGAGTTCCGCGCGGGTGAGCGCGTCGAGCGCGGAGAACGGCTCGTCCATGAGCAGCACGCGGGGCTCGCCGATGAGCGACCGGCACAACGAGACACGCTGCTGCATACCGCCGGAGAGCTCGTGCGGCCGGTGCTGCTCGAAGCCGCCCAGGCCGGCCGTCTCCAGCAGCCGGTGTGCCCGGGCGCGGTGCTCGGCCTTGCTCCAGCCGAAAATCTCCACGGGCAGCAGGACGTTGTCGAGAACGGACCGCCAGGGCAGCAGGGCCGGCCGCTGGAACAGCATGGCGACGTCCCGCCGGGCTCCGGTGACTCGATCGCCGCCGATGGTGATCTCACCCTTGGTGGCCGGCAGCAGTCCGGCGATCAGCCGGAGCAGTGTGGACTTGCCGCACCCGGACCGGCCCACCACCGCCACGAACTCGCCCTTGGCGATGTGCAGGTCGACGCCTTGGAGCGCCGCCGTCGCACCGGACCGGCTGGTGAAGGTCCGGGACACACTGGTGAGTCCGATCATCCGGCGGTCTCCCCCATCCACTGGCGATCAACGATGCCGTCCGATTCGTAACCCCTGGCCAGGTCAGCCGGACCAGACGGCTCAGCGGTACCTGTCGCCCCTGTCAGCAAATTCTTCGCACCCGGTGTCACACAGGCGGTGTTCTCGTACGCTGTTACCCGCCCGAAGTGTCATGTACTCCGGCGGTTCCGTAACGCCGTTCTGTCTCGACGACCCGCTCCGCCGACGTAGGTCCGCGGCGCGGAAAGGACAACACGGTGCACATGAACAGACTCGCCCGTACGGTCGCCGCGCTGGCCCTGGCAACGGCGCTGGCGCTGGTGTCGGGGTGCGGCGGATCGGACTCCGGCACGGCTGCCGGTGCGGGCGGCACGGTGTTGGAGAAGGTGACCTACCTGACCTCGTTCGGCAACTTCGGCCGGGACGCGTACGCCTGGGTCGCGAAGGACAAGGGGTTCTTCAAGGAGGCCGGCTTCGACGTGGAGATCAAGCCGGGCCAGGGCACCGGCGGCGTAATTCCGGCCGTCGTGAGCGGCCAGGCGCAGTTCGGCCCGATCGACCTGACAGGTGGTCTGCTGCAGATGGGCAGCGGCCAGGCGAAGGACTTCGTCGCGGTGGCCGCCATCCAGCAGCGCACCATGGCCGCGATCGCGACCACCGAGGGCAAGGGCATTGCCGCCCCCAAGGACCTCGAGGGCAAGCGTCTCGCCGACACACCCGGCTCCGTCGTACGCAACCTCTTCCCGACGTACGCCCGACTGGCCGGGATGGACGCCGACAAGGTGACCTGGGTCAACGGCGACGCGCAGACCCTGATGGGCACGCTCGCCAGCGGCTCGGTGGACGGCATCGGCCAGTTCGTGGTGGGCAAGCCGACCATCGAGGCGGTGACCGAGAAGAAGGCCGTCCTGCTGCCGTACAGCGACGTGATGCCTGATCTCTATGGAAACGTACTGATCACCTCGACGGAGATCGCCGAGCAGAAGCCGGAGATGGTGAAGCGGTTCGCCACCGCGCTGCTCAAGGGCCTGGAATACAGCCTGGCCAACTCGAAGGAGGCCGCCGAGATCCTGAAGCGGAACGTGGACGCCACGAACCCGACTGCTGCGGCAGCAGAGTTGGAACTGATGGCCGCGTACGTCACGCCTGGCGGTTCCAGCACCGCGATCGGGACGCTGGACTCCGGAAGGGTAGCCCGAAGCATCGCGATCCTGCAGGGAGCGGGTGCGCTGCCGCACGGCATGACCCCCGAGCAGATCATCGACTTCGACCTCGTACCGAAAGCCTGATCACACTGGTTGCCCGAACGTGTGCTCCCCGCCGGCGGCCGACGCGGAGCACCGGCACTGCCGCCCCGACTCCGCGCTGAGCGGCCCGAGTTAAAGGAGGTGCCGGGCGGCCCAAGGAGGATGGGATGACCGAACTCTCGTCGCCGCAGCAGACCTCAGCGGCGGGCCCGGAGCCGGTGCCACGATCCGGCCTGCAGCGCGGGGCGGGCACTGGCGCCGTGCTGCTGCCCTCGGCCGGGCTGCTGGTCGCCCTCGGCGTGTGGTGGCTGCTGACGTCGGTGCTGGAGGTGATCCACCCGGTGGTGCTGCCTCCGCCCGGTGCCGTGCTCTCGGCGTTCACAGCAGCCCCGGGCCGGTTCCTGGAGCACACCGGCGACACCACGGTGGAGACGGTCGTAGGATTCGTGCTCTCCACCGCCTGCGGATTTCTGATCGGACTGTCACTGGCCGGCTCGCCATTACTGGAGCGGATGTTCACGCCGCTGCTGGTCGCGGTCAACGCAGTTCCGAAGATCGCGCTCGGACCGCTGCTCGTGGGGGCGCTCGGCTGGGGGCAAAAGCCGGTCCTGACCATGGTGTTTCTGCTCTGCTTCTTCCCGATCGTGCTCTCCACCGCGACCGGCCTCACGTCGACCCCGGCGGACCTGGCGGAGCTGGCGCGCTCGCTGGACGCCTCGCGCTGGCAGGCGTTCCGGAAGGTACGGCTGCCGGCCGCGTTGCCGCAGATCTTCGTCGGGCTGAAGACGGCCATGCCACTCGCCGCGATCGGCGCGGTCATCGGCGAGTTCCAGGCCGGTGAGAGCGGGCTGGGCTACCTGATCGTGCAGGCCGGCGGGGTCGGCGACACCGCCACTGCCTGGGCGGCGATCATCCTGATCGGGCTGATGAGCATACTGCTCTACTTCGTATTGGTGCTGATGGAGCGGTTCGCGCTGCCCTGGGTCCGGGAAACCACCTCGCGCGGCTGAGGACGGGGGCTTCCCCCAAGGCCAGGAATTTAGCGATCTGCCGTTGTTTGCAAGGCAGTTGGTGTCCAGGTCGTGGCTGTGTAGAGACCGGGGCCGATCTTGTGGATGAGGCCACTGTCCGCCCATCGGGAGAGTTGCCGATACATGGTGTCCAGCCGGATGTCGCCGAAGCGGGCGGCGATCTCTGCAACTCTCCACAGGCGGTTCGGTCGTCCTGGAGCAGGGCGAGGATGCAGTGCCGACGGCTCTGGGAAGGGACGGCGTTCCGATCGTCGCGCGAGACCGCGGGCAGCGGCGGTTGTTCGGGGCCGGGTTCGAGGACGGTGACGGCGAGCTGGGTGACGGTGCGGCTGTGGTCGGGGCGGCCGTCGTCGCGTCGCTCGCTGTAGCGGGACATCGGGGACTTGACCTTGCGGGTGCTGACCCGGCGCCGACGGGACGGGAGGAGCCGGGCCAGGACCCGTCGGCCGATCAACCCGAGGCCGCCGACCTCGTCGGGCACGATGCCGGCGGCCTGGACGACCTGGTCACGGGCGGTCTGGAGGGCCACGGTGAAGCAGCAGCGGTCCGGGTCGGTGCCGGGTACGGACTCGGCGGCCTCGACCATCACCGCCCGCAACGCCTGGTAGAGCGACAGCAACGCCCAGGCCAGCTGCCCGGCAAGTACCTCGAACAGCGCCCGCATCGGTGCGGTCCCCAGCCGGCGCCGCAGGTCCCGCAACCCCTCCGCGCTCGGCGAGGCCACCGGCATACCCGCCAAGCCGCCGACCAGCTCGTCCCACACCAGCCGGTAGCCGACCTCGGGGAACAGACACGTCGCGAGCAGGAAGTACACCCCGACCCGGGACGGCAGATCACGCAGCCGCCGCTGCACCGTCCGTGTACTCACTCCTCCGGCTTCAGGGCGCCCGTGGCGAGGCCGTCACGGACGACTTCGGCAAGCTGCCTGCTCAGCTCGTCGACCTTGCGCGTGACCTCCTCGAACTCGGACAGGGCCCGGAAGGCGGATCCGTAGCGACGCTGCTCGTCGATGCCCATGCGGCGGATTCGTGACCCCCGGGTGTCGAGGCGGTATGTCCCGCTGGCGCTCGTGGACCGGCGGGGTTTCGTGCCGAGTTCGCTGCGTAGGTCACCCGGCTCAGCGGGGGCAAATGCGGGGGCGCCGGCCGAGCGTCCGTCGGCCGTCATGGGCGGCGTTGGTGGCCGACGTCGCGGGCGAGGTCCAGGCCGAGAACGCGGTCGAGATGGGCGAAGGTCTCGAACTTGGCGCCCGGCGGCACATCGGGCCGTTCCGCCACCTCGGCCAGCAGCGCCAGCACGGCGGCGATGTCGAGATTCTCGGTGAAAGCCGTGTGCGACTGCCGCAGCAGGTCGGTGGGGATCGGTCTGGACGGCTGCTGCGCCCAGTCGGCGACCGATCGCCGCCAGTCGCGCAGTGTCCGGCGGGCCTCGGCGAGCGCAAGGCCGGTGACCGTGACCGAAGTCGCGTAGGGGCGGCCGAGCAGCAGCAGGCGTACCGCCAGCGGGTCGGCGGTCTCCGGAATCGTTGCGTCCAAAGGGCCCTGAAGGCCGGAGAGGTCGGGGGCGTCCTCCGTCGGTGGAGCCGTGGCGACTCGGCCCACTTCGATCAGGGCGCCGCCCCCGGTGTCGCCCGGGTCGGTGCCGGCGGCGGTCACGTGGACATCGGCGGGGCCGCCCAGTGCCGCGTCCGGGCGGTGCGCTCCGACGACGGCGGGGGGATGGATGCCGAGCACCGCCATCACCCGTTCCAGGGCACGGATCTGATTCCGTGTCAGCTCTGGAGTGGTGAGGACCGTGACGACCTGGAGGCCGTTCAGTTCGGCGGTGCGTGCCAGTACGTCGCCGATCAGGGGGACGCGCAGGTGCACGGGGCCGAGCCCGGTGCCGGTGTCCGGGCCCGTGCGGATGTCCGGCAGGTGCACGCAGCTGCGCAGCAGGCGGCGTGGGGCGGCGGGGACTTCCACGAGGTGGCCGGTGCGGGTGTCGGCGATACGCAGCATGACGCGGAGGCTAGTCGCGGGGGCCTTCCGTGTGGGGGAACCCGTGCGGTGTTGTTCGTGTGGATGGCCGTGGTGCCCGGCCCGGTTCACTCCTCCTCCGTCAGCTGCTGGTCGAGTTCGTCGAAGAGCAGCTCGCGGTGGTCGATCTGGCCGGTGCGGTAGGCGGTCCGGGCCACCAGATGGGCGGCCACGGGGCCGGTCATCAGCTGGAAGAAACCGATCAGCGCGAGGGTGGCGAGGTCCATGCCGCTGCGCAGCCGCAGCGCGACCCCGGCGAGGACCAGGAGCATGCCGAGGGTCTGCGGTTTGGTCGCGGCGTGGCTGCGGGAGAGCACATCGGGCAGCCGCAGCATCCCGATCACGCCGAGCAGGCAGATCGCCGCGCCGATGAAGACCAGGACCGCGCCCGCCAGGTCGAGGATCTGGAGCCAGGCGTTCACCGTGATTGCCCCTCGGAGCTGTCGCGGCCGTCCCCGTTCGCGCCGTGTCTCGGCGGCCGGTCGCGTACGGCGATGAAGCGGGCGATGCCGACCGATCCGGTGAACCCCAGGAACGCCAGCACCAGCATGATCGGGAAGTAGAACGAGTCGCGCGCGAAGGCGGACTTGGCGCCGAGGCCCGCGATGATGAGGGCGGCGCACACGTCCAGCGAGATGGCCCGGTCCAGCATGGAGGGGCCCCACCAGATCCGGGCGAGGAGCCCTGCTCCGGCGACGACGATCACCACGACGGACGCGGTGAGCAGCACCCGGTCGACGGTCTCCGGCACGTTCATGCGGCGCCCTCCCTGTCGGGTGGTGTGGTCGGAGGCGGTGGTGCGGCGACGCGGGCGATCTCGTCGGGGGTGCCGAAGGCCCGTACGGTCAGCCGTTCGAGGCGCCAGACGGAGCGGCGGGCCGCGTCGAGTGCGGCGGGCCGGTCCGCGTCGAGGACGTGCAGGAAGACGGTGGCCGTGGCGCGGCGCACCTCGACGACCGATCCGCCGGGCACATTGGACACGGCGACGGCGGTGGCCGCGAGCATCAGGTCGGAGCGGCAGCGCAGTGGTACCGCGATGACGGCGGCCCGGTGCGGGTGGTCCACGAAGATCTGCCGGGTGACACGTACGCCCGAGGTGTACATGTCGTAGAGCAGATATCCGGCGAGCATCAGGATGCCCCAGGGGTGCAGGCGCAGCCCGAGGTCGACCCGGGGCAGCGGGAAGGCCAGGCAGACGGCGACCGCGACAACCGCGCCGGTGAGCACATTGACCGGGTTCGGGCTGGACCAGAGCAGCACCCAGATGAGGGTGAGCCAGGCGATCAGCGGGAGGTCGAGCACGCGCCGTCGCCGACCGCCGAACTCGCAGCTGAAGGGCGGCAGGTCCTTGCCCCGGAAGGACAGTGTGATCAGGCGCTTCACCGGCCGAGCACCGCCTGTGTGTAGGGCGCCCGCGCGATGAGTTCGGCGGCGGCGCGGTCGGTGTAGGAGGTCAGCGGTCCGGCGAGGACGGTGAAGGCGAGGCCGAGTCCGATGGCCGCCGCGGTCGCCCCGGTCATCGGCCGCGGCAGTTTCGTCGTGGTGGTGACGGCATGGCCGTGCAGGGTGGCCGCGACCGCCCGTCCGGCGGGCTGGTGGCGGGGGTGGACCGGTTCGTCGCCGGTGCCGGGGATGCGGTCGGGGCCCTCGTCGGCGTCGGTGTCGCCCTCGTCGGAGTCGGACTCCAGGACGGTGCCGTACGCGGCCTGTCCGGGAGGTGTGGCCCGCCAGAACGCCAGGTTCCAGACCTTGGCGATCACGTACAGGGTGAGGAGGCTGGTCACCGCCGACCCGGTGACGAGGATCCACGCCCAGACTCCGCCGTCGGCGACCCCGGCCCGCATCAGCCCGAGTTTGCCGATGAAACCGGAGAGCGGCGGGATGCCGGCCAGGTTCATGGCGGGGACGAAGAACAGCGTGGCGAGCAGTGGGGCGGCCTTGGCGAGGCCGCCGATCCTGGTGAGTTCCGTGGTGCCGCTGCGGCGTTCGATCAGCCCCGCCACCAGGAAGAGCGTCGTCTGGACGGTGATGTGGTGGGCGACGTAGACGATCGCGCCGCCGTACGCGTCCCGGGTGGCGAGGCCGATACCGAAGACCATGTAGCCGATGTGGCTGATGAGGGTGAAGGAGAGCAGCCGTTTGAGGTCGGTCTGGGCCACGGCTCCGAGGATGCCGACGACCATCGAGGCGAGTGCGGCGGCCATCAGCAGATCGCCGAGCCGGTTGCCGGGGAAGAGCAGTGTCTCCGTACGCAGCATGGAGTAGACGCCGACCTTGGTGAGCAGTCCGGCGAAGACGGCGGTGACCTGGGCGGGCGCGGTCGGGTAGGAGTCGGGGAGCCAGGCGGCGAGCGGGAAGACGGCGGCCTTGATGGCGAAGACGGTGAGCAGCATCGCCTGGATCAGGGTCTGGACGCCGAGCGGGAGTTCGGGGAGGCGGACGGCGAGCTGGGCGAAGTTCGCGGTGCCGGCCGCCGCGTACGTCATGGCGATGGCGGTGAGGAACAGCATCGACGAGAACAGCGAGATGATCACGTAGGTGGAGCCCGCGCGGATGCGGGGTCCGGTGCCGCCGAGGGTGAGCAGCACGAAGCTGGCGACCAGCATGATCTCGAAGCCGACGTAGAGGTTGACGAGGTCGCCCGCGAGAAAGGTGCAGGAGACCCCGCCGACCAGGATCAGATAGGCGGGGTGGAAGACCGCCACGGGTGTCTCCTCCTCGCGGTCGGCCATGCCCTGGCCGAGGGAGTAGACCAGCACGCAGAGCGTGACGGCCGAGGAGACGGTCAGCATCAGTCCGGACAGCCGGTCGGCGACCAGGGTGATGCCGAGCGGCGGTGCGAAGTCGCCGAGGTGGACGGTGAGCGGGCCGCGGGTGTCGGCGACGATCATCAGGGTGACGGAGAGCCCGAGTACGGCGGTGAGCACGGCGACGCTGATGAGGCGCTGGACCTGTTTGAGGCGGGTGCCGAAGGCGAGGCTCAGGCCGGTGGCGCAGAGCGGCAGCAGCACCGGCAGGGGGACGAGTGCGTTCATCCGGTGGCTCCCGGGTCGGCGTTCGGGTTGGGCTGCGGTGATGCGTAGTCCTCGGGGTCGGCGCCCAGTACGTCGTGCCAGAGGTCTCCGGTGGCGTAGCGGCCGCGGGCCTGGAGGGCACGGTCGGCGCGCAACCGGGCCCGCAGGCGGCGGCGCTCCTCGCGGTAGCGGGTGCGTTCCTCGTCCGTGACTTCGGGGGCGGCCCGGTAGCGCTCGCGCAGTTCGTCCCGCTCCCCCAGTACCTCGGCGCGCAGCGCGATGCGACGGTCCTCCAGGTCGTCGTGGACCTCGTCGGTGCCGGTCAGCTGGTTGCTGCGGTAGGCCATGGCGAGGAGGAACGCCGTGGTGGCGAGGGTGATGACGATCGCGGTGAGCGCGATCGCCTGCGGCAGCGGGTCGGTGACCCGTCCCAGCGGGACGCCGTAGAGGAGCGGTTCCTCACCGGCCCGTCCGCCGGCGGCCAGGACGAGCAGGTTGATGCCGTTGCCGGCGATCACCGCGCCGAGCAGGATGCGGGTGAGCGGCCGGGTGAGCATGAGGATGCCGCCGACCGCGCAGAGCACCGCGGCGGTGGCCAGGAGGGAGGCGCTGACGGTCATCCGGGGGTGCCTTCCGTTCCGGGTGCCGGTCGCGGTGGTGCGGCGGTGCTTGCGGCGGCCGCCTTCTCGGCTGCCTCGCGCTCGATCTGACGGTCGATCTTGGCGCCGAGCGCGCGCACGATGTCCAGCACCACGCCCAGAACCAGCAGATAGACCCCGAAGTCGAAGAGGACGGGTGTACCGATGTGGTACTCGCCGATCAGCGGCAGCCGGCCGTGGTGGGTCCAGGCGTGCAGGACCGTTCCGTCGGCGAGGCCGAGCAGGGCGATGCCGGTGGAGACGAACAGTCCGATGCCGGTGAAGAGTCCGGGCTGGAGCGGGGCCGCCTCGGCCAGTTCGAACCGGCCGCCCGCCAGGTAACGGGTGATCAGGGCGAGCCCGGCGACGAGTCCGGCGACGAAGCCGCCGCCCGGCATGTTCTCGGCGCAGAACAGCAGATAGAGCGAGAGCACCAGGACCGGATGGAACAGCAGCCGGGCCACGACCTCGAAGACGACGGAGCGGTGTTCGGGTGCCAGCGTCGAGCCGGCCGCCAGCCAGTCGCGCTCCGGCGCCCCTTCGACGCCCCGCGGAAGTCCCGTCAATCCGGGTGTCGTCAGCGACCATGCGGTACGTCCCCGTACCTCTTCGCGCGGCAACGATCCCTCGGTCCGGCGGTGCAGATAGAGCAGGCTCGTCACACCGACCGCCGCCGCGGCCAGTACGGCGGACTCCCCCATCGTGTCCCAGGACCGCAGGTCGACGAGGATGGTGGCCACCACGTCCTTCAGGCCGTGGTGGGAGACCTCCTCCACCATGGCCGCGCCCGCCGGGGCCGCGGAACGGGCGGCCGCCGCGACCCACACCACCACGCCGAGCGTCGCCGCCGCGGCCAGTGCCACCGGGATGCGCACGGCCCGCCGCCAGGTGCCGGCCGGCTCCTGGAAGTGCACCGGCATCCGCCGCAGCACCAGCACGAACACGATCATCGACACGGTCTCGACGCAGAACTGGGTGAGCGCCAGGTCCGGGCCGCCTTGGACGACGAAGAGCAGCGCCGCGCCGTATCCGGTGAGCCCGGCCAGGACCACGGCCTTCATCCGGCGTCTGACGGTGAGGCAGAGGAGCGCGGCCACGCAGGTCAGCACGGCGACGGCGCCCTGCAGGGGGACGTCCCAGATCCTCGGGGCGGCTGCCGTGCGCCAGGGCCGGTCCACGACGAGGACGGTGAGCTGGCCGGCCAGCATCACGAGCAGGGTGGTGGCGAGGTAGACGGAGAGCGAGCCGCGCTGCACGAAGCCGGTGAGCTGGAGGGAGAGCCGTTCCATGCCGAGCAGCAGATGGCCGAAGACGTTGTCGGCGGTCGGCCAGGCGATCCGCCGGGAGAACCGGGTCACGGTGGCGCGCCCCATGAAGAGCACCACACCGCCCGCGACGGCGACGGCCGAGAGCAGCGGGGCTGTCCCGAAGCCGTGCCAGAGCGCGAGGTGGTAGGGATGGGCGGACGGGGGGAACGCGTCCGCGTAGGCGCTGAACAGCCGGTCGGTCCATCCGACGCCCGGCCCCAGCACCAGCCCGCAGAGCGCGAGCAGGGCGGGCGGTGCGAGGAACGACCGGCCGACCCGGTGCACCGGGGTGTCCTCGGCCCCGGGCTTGCGGGCGAAGGCGCCCCAGACGAACCGCAGGGTGTACGCGACGGTCAGTGCCGAGCCCGCGACCGTGACGCCCAGCGCCCAGCGGTCGGCGGCCGATCCGTGCGACAGCGCCTCGAAGGCGGCCTCCTTGGCGGCGAAGCCGAGCAGCGGGGGCAGGGCCGCCATGGACGCGGCGGCGAGCACCGCCACCGCGCAGACGTGCGGCAGGGCCCGGCCGACGCCGGAGAGCCTGCGCAGATCGCGGGTGCCCGCCGCGTGGTCGACGATGCCGGTGACGAGGAACAGCGGGGCCTTGAACAGCGCGTGGGCCAGGATCATGACGGCGGCGGCCAGTGCGGTGTCCCGGTTGCCGGCCCCGGCGAGCAGGGTGAGGAAGCCGAGCTGGCTGACGGTTCCGTAGGCGAGGAGCAGTTTGAGGTCGTGCAGGCGCAGCGCCCGCCAGCCGCCGAGCAGCATGGTCGCGGCGCCGAGGACGATCACGACGGGCCGCCAGACGGGCACGTCCGCGAAGCCGGGCGCGAGCCGCGCGACCAGGTACACGCCGGCCTTCACCATCGCGGCGGCGTGCAGATAGGCGCTGACGGGGGTGGGCGCGGCCATGGCGTTGGGCAGCCAGAGGCTGAACGGCCAGACCGCCGACTTCGACAGGGCCCCGCACAGGATCAGCAGCACCGCGACGGAGACGGCGAGGGTGGTTCGGGGCGGGTCGGCGAGGATCACGGAGATGCGGTACGTGCCTGCCGCCCGACCGATGATCAGGAAGCCGACGAGCATGGCGAGGCCGCCGAGGGTGGTCACGGTGAGTGCCTGGAGCGCGGAGCGCCGGCTGTGTTTGCGCTCGCTGTCGTAGCCGATCAGCAGGTACGAGAAGACCGTGGTCAGCTCCCAGAACACATAGAGCGAGATCAGGTCGTCGGCGAGGACGAGTGCGAGCATGGCGCCCGCGAACGCCAGCAGATTCCCGGCAAATCCGGCCAGTTGCGGGGTCTCGTCGGTGAAGTACGAGGTGCAGTAGAGCAGGACGAGGGTGCCGATCCCGGCCGCGAGCAGCACCATCAGCTCGGCGAGCGCGTCGAACCGCAAGACGACGGTGACGTCGTAGGCCGGCATCCACTGCCACGACCAGGTGACCGCGCCGCCGGACGCCGCGGTGTTCCACTGCGTGGCCGCCCACACGGTGGCGGCGGCCGGTGGCAGCGCGAGGACGACGAAGGCGCGCCTGCCCAGCATCCGTACCAGCGGGCGCGCACAGGCGGCCAGGACGAAGTGGCAGACGATGAGCGCGGTCATACGGCCCCGGTGGGGGTCCCGCGCCCGCCCCGGTCGGGCGTCCGGGGCCTGGGCGATGCATCACGGGCAAAGAGCACTAAATACAGATATAGCCCCGACCGCGCTACACCCTTACGGCGCGCCGCACCCGGCAGTTCAGGATGGCTGTGGCGGCGCCGTGCGTGACCGGTGATGCACTTGTGAGCCCGCTTTCTTTTCATTTTTTCACTGTGCCTAGTATCTATCCGTCGAAGTTCTCAACGGATTTGACCAGTCCTGAGGCTGGCATCATCAAGGAGCACGCCCTGCGCACGCGCGCCTCACGGCGGACCGAGTCGACCACCATGTCGCTGCGGACAGCCCTGCTCGTTCTGGCCATCGTTCCCGGTGTCGCACTGGCCGCCCTCTGGGCCGTCACCAGTGGTCAGACCTTGCTGGACTTCCAACGCCAGGCAGCCCAGGGACAGTTGGCGCAGAAGGCCGGCCAGCCGTCCAACATCGTGTACTACAACCTGCAGCAGGAGCGCCGGCTGAGCGCCGAGGCACTCGCCCGGCACAAGGGCGCCACCGGCGAACTCCAGCGGCAGCGCAAGCTGACCGACGAGGCCGTCGAGAGCTTCCAGGCGCTCTCCGACGTGGCGACCGACGACGCCCCCGCCGAAGTCCGTGACGCGGTCGGCAAGGCCCGCGAGGCCATCAATCAGCTGCCCGCCCAGCGCGCCCTCGTCGACGACGGCGGCAGCGACCAGCAGAAGGCCGTGTACGGCTACTACACGGATCTGATCGCGGTCGACCTCCAGCTCTTCGCGGCGCTCAGCCATGTCGACAACGGCCGGATCACCACGCTCTCGCAGCCTCTGGTCGACCTGTTCTGGACCAAGGAGATGATCTCCCGTTCGGACGCCCTGCTGGCGCGCGGCTGGTCCGAGGGGAAGCTGAGCACCAAGGACCTGAAGCTGGTCCGGGAGGCGGTTTCCGGCCAGGAACTCCAGTACTCCACCAAGGTCGTTCCCCAGCTGCCCCCGGACGAGAAGGCGATGTGGGAGGAGATCACCCGCAGCGCGGCCTGGAAGACCAAGACGCAGGTGGAGAACGATGTGCTGCGTCCGGCCGAGGCCGACGCCGAGGGGTTCGTCGCTCTCGACGCCGAGGAGAAGACCTGGCGCACGGCGATGGACGAGCTCACCCCGCAGATCGAGAAGCTGCTGGAGCACCGCACCGCCCTCGTGGTCGAGGAGGGCAAGGGCAGTGTCATGTCACTGCTGTTCAAGATGGTGCTGACCACGGTCGTCGGTCTGCTGGCCGTGATCGCGGTCATCTGGACCACCTGGCGCCTCACCCGTAACCTCCGCCGCCGGATCGGCAGTCTGCAGGAGCGGGCCGAGGAACTGGAGAAGGCACTTCCGGATGTCGTCGAGCGGCTCGCCCAGGGCGAACGGATCGATGTCGAGGCCGAGGCGCGTGCCATCGAGCACGACGGCAAGGGCGGCAAGAGCGACGAACTGACCCGGCTCGGCGAAGCGCTCAACCTCGCGCGCACCAGTGCGCTGGCGGCGGCCGTCAAACAGGCCGACCAGCACCGCGGCTTCGAGCGGCTGCTCCAGCGCATCGCCCGCCGCACCCAGCAGTTGATCGGCCAGCAGCTGAAGAAGCTGGACGAGCTGGAGCGCAAGCACGAGGACCCCGAGGTGCTCGACGGTCTCTTCGACCTCGACCACCTCACCGCCCGGCTGCGGCGGTACGAGGAGAACCTGGTGATCCTCGCGGGCGGTTCCCCGCACCGGCGCTGGCGCAAGCCGGTTCCGCTGCTGGACGTGATGCGCTCCGCGCAGGGCGAGGTGCAGGACTACCGGCGAGTGGTGCTGGACCTCGACGGCAGCCCCTGGCTGTCGGAGCGGGCCGTCGGCCCGGTCTCCCACGTGCTCGCCGAGCTCATCGAGAACGCGCTCAGCTTCTCCCGGCCGCCGAGCCCGGTCGAGGTCAGGGCCGCCAAGGTGAGCCGCGGCCTCGCGATCGAGGTCGAGGACCGCGGCCTCGGGATGGACGAGGACCAGCTGGCGGCGGCCAACGAACTCATGGTCCACCCGCCCCGGATGGACGTGCTCGCCCACTCCGACGACATCCGTCTGGGTCTGTACGTGATCGCCCGGCTCGCGGACCAGCACGGCCTGCGGGTGGAGTTCCGCTCCTCGGCGTACGGCGGTACCCGCGTGGTCCTGCTCGTCCCCGACGAGCTGACCGTCCCCGAGCCGAGGAACGGCCCGGTCGGTGTGCCGTCCCCCGCCGCCGCACCCGACGCGCCCGCCGCCCCCGCGGCCCCCGTCGCCACCCCCGCGCCCGGCGACGCGCTGCCCACCCGCGTACAGGGTCAGGCGCTGGCCGGAGTCACCGCGCTGAACACGGCGGGCGTCCCGTACGCCACCGCCGAGCAGCCGTACCCGGCACCGGAGCAGCAACAGCCCTACCAGCCGGCCGAGACCCCGTTCGCGGGCCAGGAACACGAGGCCCCGTTCGCCGGCCAGGAACAGCCGTACGCGGCACCGGAGCCAGCGAACCCGGCGCCCGGCGGGGCATTCGCAGCGCCGGCCGGCCCCTACGCCGCACCGGCCGCGCCGTACGCCACGCACGAGGCCCCGTACGGCCCGGCCGAGCAGCCCTACATGACGGCCGCGGGTCAGTACCCCGTGGACCAGCCCCCGTACACGGCACCCGAGGAGCCGTACGGAAATCCGCAGCAGCCGTACGCCACCCCGTACCCCTCCGGCACCGGGGCGGCCCCAGCATCCCCGCCGATCCCGGCGCCCACGCGGTCCGGTCCGGAGAGCATCCGGCCCGCCCCGCTGCCGGTGTCCGAACCGGACCACCCCGCACCGCCGGAGCCGGAGGCCGTCCGCGCCCGGAGCACCGAGCACGGGTCCGAGCCGCCCGCGCTCCCCGCCCCCGGCTCGGAACCCCCGTTGCCGCGCCGGGTCCGGCAGGCCAGCCTGGCCGACGAACTGCGCATCGCCCCGGCCGCCCGGCCCGCCGCACCGCAGTCGCCGAGCCGGCCGGAGAATCCGCTGCCACGACCGGAGCCACGCCGGGCCGGAGCCGCGATCGGGGCGTTCCAGCGCCGGTCCCGTGCCGCCCGCGCGACCGACGAGGCATCGCAGCAGTCCGTACCCCCCGTCATCCCCCAGCCCACGAGAGAAGAACGGCCATGACACGCACAACCGCCACCCACCAGGATCTCGACTGGCTGCTCGACGGCCTGGTGGACTCGGTGGCCGAGACCCGGCACGCCGTCCTGCTGTCCGACGACGGACTCGTGGTGAGCCACTCGCGCACCATCGACCGGTCCGACGCCGAACGGCTGGCCGCCATCTGCACCGGCCAGCAGAGCCTGGCCCGCGGCGTCGGCCAGCTCTTCAACGGCGGCGGCGTGCACCAGGTGATCGTCGAGCTGAACGAGCTCTGGCTCTTCATCATCGCCGCCGCCCAGGGCACCCACCTGGCCGTGATCGCCTCCCAGGAGGTGGACGCCGAGATCATGTCGCTCGCCATGCACAACCTCGTGCAGCAGGTCGGCCAGAAGCTCAGCACCCCGGCCCGCGGTGGGTTCGACGCCTTCGGCAACGGGGACGGGCAGCGCGCGTGACCCCGTACTGGGAGGACGAGGCCGAGGAGGACGGGGCGGGCACGATGGTGCGCCCGTACACCATCACCCGGGGCCGTACCGCTCCCGAGCGGGACGACTTCAGCCTCATCACCGTGCTCACGACCGCCCAGGACCCCCGGGACGAGCACGGTGCGCCGGTCCGGCCAGGGAGGCTCCAGCCGGAACACCGGATGATCCTGGAGCGCTGCCACCGCCCGGCCGCGGTCGCCGAGGTCGCCTCCGACCTCGGCCTCCCGGTGTCGGTGACCAAGATCCTGCTGGCCGACCTCGTCGCCCAGGGCCTGCTGCTGGCCCGCGCCCCGCTCTCGGTGGCGCGGGTGGCGGGCGGGGCCGACATGGGCATGCTGGCCGCCGTTCGTGACGGACTCCGGAGACTCTGAACCAAGATGACAAGCAGTCAGGCGGCCCCCGCCGCCGTCAAGATACTTATCGCCGGAGGCTTCGGCGTCGGCAAGACCACCCTGGTGGGCGCGGTCAGCGAGGTCGCACCGCTGCGCACCGAGGAGTACCTGACCAAGGCCAGCATCGGCGTCGACGACCTGGCCGGCGTCGGCCAGAAGGACACGACCACCGTGGCGCTGGACTTCGGCCGGATCACGGTCAGTTCCGAGCTGGTGGTCTACCTCTTCGGCACCCCCGGCCAGGAACGCTTCTGGTTCATGTGGAACGACCTGGTCAACGGGGCGCTCGGCGGAGTGGTGATCGCCGACACCCGCAGGCTGGAGACGAGCTTCGCCTCGATCGACTTCTACGAGAGCCGGGACATCCCGTTCGTGGTCGCGATCAACTGCTTCCACGGCCACAACACCCGTACACCGGACGAGATCAGGGCCGCTCTCGACCTCGACCCGCACGTACCGCTGCTGATCGGCGACGTCCGCGAGCGGCCGTTCGGCCGGGACGTGCTGCTGGCCCTGGTGGACCACCTGATGACTCTGCCCGCCGCGGCCGGCTGACCGTCCGCTTCCTCCCTGAGAGGCTGTCGGGTGACCTCCGACCGGGCGGCCACGCCCTGGTGCGCACGCTTCCCGCGTTGTCGTCGGTCGCCAACGCTCCGCGTTGACTCCCTCCTCCGCCTTGGAACCGCTCGCACCGGACCGCGTCCGCCTTCCGATCCGAGGTCACCCGACAGCCTCCGAGGCCTCTTCGTTCGGATCACGCCTCACCCCGCGAGCCCGGCGTGATCCCGACGAAAGACCCCGACTCTCTCCGTACCCTTCTCGCTCTGGAGACACCTGAGATGGCAACACCCCTGCGCGTCCTGATTCACGGCGGCGGCATCGGCGGGCTCACCCTCGCCACCGCACTGGCCCGGCGCGGCCACACCGTGGAGGTCGCCGAACTCCGTGACGAGGTGGACGCGCTCGGCGTCGGCATCATCCAGCCGTCCAACGCACTGCACGTCATGCGGGAGATCGGGGTCCTCGACGACTGCCTGGAGGCGGGCTTCGAGTGGGAGGTCCTGACCATCGCCGACCCGGCCGGCAACACGCTCGCCGAGATACCCCAGCCCCGGATGGGCGACGCCCCGTCCAACAACGGCATCCCGCGCCCCGCCCTGGCCCGGGTGCTGAACTCCGCCGCAGTCGGCGCGGGCGCGAAGATCCGCTTCGGCACCACCATCACCGAACTGGCCGACGACGGCCAGGGCGTGGACGTCACCCTGTCCGACGGCTCCTCGGGCCGCTGGGACCTGGTGGTCGGCTTCGACGGCATCGGTTCGCCGCTGCGCACCCGGCTCTACGGGGACCGCTACACCCCCGAGTACACCGGCTTCGCCAACTGGCGGGTGACGGTTCCCCGGCAGCCCCTGGTGCGGGGCGTGGTGATGGGCACCGCGGGCAAGGACGCCAAGGCGCTGCTCACCCCGATCACCGAGGAACTGATGTACCTGGGTGCGGTGTTCGCGGAGGCCGAGGAGTTCCGGCCGGACCCGGAGCGGGCCCACGAGCAGCTCACGGAGCGGCTGTCGATGTTCTCCGGACCGGTCGCCGAGGCGCTCGCCGCGGTCACCGACCCGGCCACGGTGGTGTACTCGCGGATCTCCCAGGTGACGGTCGAGGAGCCGTGGCACGTCGGCCGGGTCGTCCTGGCCGGTGACGCCGCGCACGCCTCCACCCCGCACATCGCGCAGGGCGCGGCGATGGCCGTCGAGGACGCGCTGGTGCTCGCCGATTCGCTGGACGCCGAGGCCGATGTGGCCGCGGCCCTCGACGCCTGGGAGGCGCGCCGCCGCCCCCGGGCCATGTGGGTGCAGGCCATGTCGCGTGCGGTGCTCAAGCAGGAGACGGGCACCGAGACGACGCCCGAGGAGGACGAGCTTCTGAAGGTCGGCATTCCGGGTGCGGCGCACGTGCTGGTGAAGCCGTACTGATCGGCACCGATGCGCGCTGACGCGCCGACGGCCGTACGGGCCCGGATCACCGGGCCCGTACGGTGCGTTCACGGCAGTACGGCCACCCCGTCGATCTCCACCAGGGCCTGCTCGTCCCAGAGCCTGGCCACCCCGATGACCGCCATCGCCGGGTAGTCGCGGCCCGCCAGCAGCCGCCAGATCCGGCCCAGTTCCTCGGCCCGTTCGCGGTAGTCGGCCACGTCGGTGGCGTACACGGTGACCCGGGCGAGGTCCGCCGGGGCGCCGCCCGCCGCGCCCAGCGCGGTGAGCAGATTGGTGAGCGCCGTCGCGAACTGCTCGGGCAGATCGTCACCGACGACCTTGCCGTCCTGGTCGAGGGCGGTCTGCCCGGCCAGGAAGACCAGCTGGCCGCCGGTCACGGTGACGGCGTGCGAGAAGCCCGTCGGCGGGGACAGCTCGACGGGGTTGATCCGGTGGACCGGACTCATGCGGACGCCTCCCGGCTCGCGTACAGCTCCTTGGCGATGATGGTGCGCTGGACCTCGCTGGCGCCCTCGTAGATCCGTGGCGCGCGGACCTCCCGGTAGAGGTGTTCCAGGAGGTGGCCGCGGCGCAGGGCGCGGGCGCCGTGCAGTTGGACGGCCGTGTCGACGACAAACTGCGCGGTCTCGGTGGCGTACAGCTTCGCCATGGCGGCCCGGCGCGGCACGCCGGTCTCCCCCGCGTCGTACGCGGCGGCGGCCGCGTACACCAGGAGCCGGGCGGCCTCGGTCCGGGTCGCCATTTCGGCGACCTGGTGGGAGACGGCCTGAAGGTCCTTCAGCGGGCCGCCGAACGCGGTGCGGTGGGCGGTGTGCTCCACCGTGGCGTCGAGGGCCGCGCGGGCCATTCCGACGGCGAACGCGCCGACGCTGGGACGGAACAGGTTGAGGGTGTCCATGGCGACCCGGAAGCCCCGGTCCGGTTCGCCGAGGATGTCGTCGGGGGTGACCGGGACACCGTCGAAGTCCAGCGCCCCGATGGAGTGCGGCGAGAGCATGTCCAGGGCGGTGCCGGTCAGTCCCGGTCGGTCGGCGGGAACCAGGAACGCGGTGACGCCGCGGGAGCCCGTGCCCCGGGTCGTGCGGGCGAAGACCGTGTAGAAATCGGCCTCCGGCGCGTTGGAGATCCAGCACTTCTCACCGGTCAGCCGCCAGCCGCCGGAGGTGTGATCGGCGTTCAGGGCGAGGGCCGCCGCGTCGGAGCCCGCGCCCGGCTCGCTGAGCGCGAAGGCGGCGACGGCGCGGCCCGCCCGCACCTCGGGGAGCCAGCGTCCGCGCTGGGCCGGGGTGCCCGACCGGAGCAGCGGGTGGGTGCCGAGGCCCTGGAGGGCCAGCGCGGTCTCGGCCTCGGTGCAGCCACGGGCCAGGGACTCGCGGAGCAGGCAGAGGTCGAGCGCGCCGGAGTCCAGCATCCGGTCGAGGAGGCCCGATTCGCCGAGTGCGGCGATCAGGGGGCGGTTGACATGTCCGGGGTCACCTTTCTCCGCGAGGGGGCGCAGTCGTTGCTCGGCAAGGGTCCTCAGCTCTTCACACCAGGCGGTTTGTGCCGGTTCGAGCGAGAATGCCGTCATACCGGCACCTCTCTTGTGGCGTCTTCTCGGTTTCGCGTGCCCGTTCTTCGCATCGGCGCTCCGGCCTGTCGTCCTGTCCGTTCCCGTGCTCGTCTTCCCGCTCGTTCGAATTCCAGTCCACTCGCCTTATCGCGGACCGTTGACTACCGTCACCCAAACGATACGCTCCAGGGGCGACAAGGGGGCGATCCGTCATGGACCCGAAGACCTCAGCGCACCTCGACACTTTCGCCAGGGAGCACCTGCCACCCCAGGACCAGTGGCCGGAGCTGCTCTTCGACCTTCCCGAACTGCGCTACCCGGACCGCCTCAACTGCGCGGCGGAACTGCTGGACCGCACGGCCGAGCGCGTGGGCCCCGACCGGCCCGCCTTCCGCACCCCCGACGGCGGGGTCTGGAGCTACGGGGAGCTGCGGGAGCGAGTGGACCGGATCGCCCATGTCCTCACCTCCGATCTGGGGGTCGTCCCCGGCAACCGTGTCCTGCTGCGCGGCCCCACCACCCCCCGGCTGGCCGCCTGCTGGCTCGCGGTGCTGAAGGCCGGCGCGATCGCCGTCACGGTGCTGGACCGGCAGCGGTCCGCCGAACTCGCCACCATCTGCTCCATCGCCCGGGTGAGTCACGCGCTGTGCGACGTCCGGGCGGCCGACGACCTGGTGAAGGCCGAGGTGCCGGGGCTGCGGATCACGGTGTACGGAGGTGACGCCCCGGACGACCTGCTGCGGCTGGCCGAGGCCAGGACCGGGCCGTACCGCGCCGTGGACACGGCGGCGGACGATGTCGCGCTGATCGCGTTCACCTCGGGCACCACCGGACACCCGAAGGGCTGCATGCACTTCCACCGGGATGTGCTCGCCATCGCCGACACCTTCTCGGCCCATGTGCTCCGGCCCACTCCCGACGATGTGTTCGCGGGCAGTCCGCCGCTCGGCTTCACCTTCGGGCTCGGCGGTCTGGTGGTCTTCCCGCTGCGGGCCGGTGCCAGTGCCCTGCTTCTCGAACAGTCCGGTCCTGCCCAGTTGCTGCCCGCGCTCGCCACCCATCGGGTCTCGGTGCTGTTCACCGCGCCGACGGCCTACCGTGTGATGCTCGACCGCATCGACGAGCACGACCTGAGCACGCTGCGCCGCTGTGTCTCGGCCGGGGAGAACCTTCCGGTGGCCATTTGGCGGTCCTGGCACGAGCGGACGGGGCTGCGCATCATCAACGGCATCGGCGCCACCGAGCTGCTGCACATCTTCATCTCGGCCTCCGACGACGCGATCCGCCCCGGCACCACCGGGATCCCCGTGCCCGGCTGGCAGGCCCGGGTGCTGGGCCGCGACGGCCGGCCGGTGCCGGACGGCGAGCCCGGACTGCTCGCCGTCCGCGGTCCGGTCGGCTGCCGCTATCTCGCCGACGGGCGCCAGCGGGACTACGTGGCACACGGCTGGAACCTCACCGGTGACACCTATGTGCGCGAAGCGGACGGCTACTTCCGCTACGTGGCCCGCGCCGACGACATGATCATCTCCTCCGGCTACAACATCGCGGGCCCCGAGGTGGAGGACGCCCTGCAGCGCCACCCCTCGGTGGCCGAGGCGGCCGTGGTGGGCCGGGCGGACGAGTTGCGTGGCCAGATCGTGGTGGCGTACGTGGTGCTGCGCGAGGGCGCGGCGACGGCGGCCGAGGAACTGCGTGCGTTCGTGAAGAACGAGCTGGCCCCGCACAAGTGCCCGCGCGTCATCGAGTTCCTGCCCGCCCTCCCCCGCACCGCCACCGGCAAGCTCCAGCGCTTCCGGCTGCGGGACGGCTGAAACGGAGCTGTGTGACGGCTGAAACGGAAATGCGGGTGCCATGCTCCCCGCTCGCCCGGCAGGATGAACCGTGCCCTGGACCTTCACCGATGACGTCGATGTCTTCCTGGACGCGGCCGGCGCCTCGCTGGCCGCCCGGCCCGCCGAGAACACCCTGGTGCTGACCGTCACCGCGACGCTCCGGCGCGACGGCGTGTACCGGCGCCTCGGCTACCGGCCGGTCTCGGACCGTCTGCTGATCAGCGCGGCGGAGCAATGAGCGGACCGCCGGAACCCGTCCGGCCGGTCGCCGCGAACGTGGTGCTGTGGCGGCGGTACGGGGAGCTGGGCCAGGAGCTGCGGCCGGGCACGAAGGCGTACCGGGGCGGGGCGAGGGTGTATGTCGTGGGCACCTACCCGGGGACGGGGCACCAGCAGCTGACCACGGTGGGGCACGGGCGGCACACCGGTCGCTGGATCACCATCGACACCGGAGTCCGTCATCTGCACACCTTCCGGGCGCAGTTGGTGTATGTCCCGGCCGTGCTGAAGCGGTGCGACGGTCGGGGGTTCGGCACGCGGGAGGAGGCCGCGGAGCCGGCCGCGCTGCTGGAGCGGGTCGCCCGCGAGGAGCGGCACGTCCACCACGGGGCCCCGCACCCGGACGGGTGCCGGTGTCACGAGTGCCTGCCCGTCAGTCCAGGGTGAGCCGGGGCCTGGGTGCGTCCGTGCGGCCGGTCGGCGGGGTGCGGCTGCCCGCGCGGTACGGCGGCGGCCAGGGCGCGCCCGGCCCGTCGTAGCCCTGCTCGGCCGCCGCGTGCAAGGTCCAGTGCGGGTCGTAGAGATGGGGGCGGGCCAGCGCGCAGAGGTCGGCCCGGCCCGCGAGCAGCAGGGAGTTGACGTCGTCCCAGGAGGAGATCGCACCGACCGCGATGACGGGCACGCACAGCGTGTTGCGGATCCGGTCCGCGTACGGGGTCTGGTACGAGCGGCCGTACTCGGGGCGCTCGTCGGGCACGACCTGGCCGGTGGAGACGTCGATGGCATCGGCCCCGTGCGCGACGAAGGCACGGGCGATCTCGACGGAGTCCTCGGCGGTGGTGCCGCCCTCGGCCCAGTCCGTGGCGGAGATCCGGACGGTCATGGGCCGGTCGTCGGGCCAGACGGCACGGATCGCGTCGAAGACTTCGAGGGGGAAGCGGAGCCGGTTGCGCAGTGGTCCGCCGTACTCGTCGGTGCGGTGATTGGTGAGCGGCGAGAGGAAGCCGGAGAGCAGATAGCCGTGGGCGCAGTGGAGTTCGAGCAGGTCGAAGCCGCAGCGGTCGGCGCGCCGGGCCGCGGAGACGAACTGTTCGCGCACGGCGTCGAGTCCGGCCCGGTCCAGGGCGTGCGGGACCTGGTTGACGCCCTGAGCGTACGGGATCGGGGAGGCGGCGGCGAGCGGCCAGTTGCCGTGGTCGAGGGGCTGGTCGATGCCTTCCCACATCAGTTTGGTGGAGCCCTTGCGCCCGGAGTGGCCGAGCTGCACGCCGATGGCCGTACCCGGTGCGCTCGCATGGACGAAGTCGGTGATCCTGGTCCAGGCGGCGGCCTGTTCGGGGGTGTAGAGGCCGGTGCAGCCGGGGGTGATACGGCCCTCGGCGCTGACGCACACCATCTCCGTCATGACGAGACCGGCGCCGCCGAGCGCGCGTGCGCCCAGGTGGACGAGGTGGAAGTCGCCGGGGACGCCGTCGACGGCGGAGTACATGTCCATGGGTGAGACGACGACGCGGTTGCGCAGTTCGAGGCCGCGCAGCCGCAGCGGGGCGAACATCGGCGGGACACCCGGGGCGCAGCCGAACTCCTCCTCGACGGCGGCGGTGAAGGAGGCGTCGCGCAGCCGCAGATTGTCGTGGGTGACGCGGCGGCTGCGGGTGAGGAGGTTGAAGGCGAACTGCCGGGGTGGCTGGTCGACGTAGGTGCCCAGTTCCTCGAACCAGCGCAGGCTGGCCGCAGCGGCCCGCTGGGTCGATTCGACGACCGGTCGGCGCTCGGCCTCGTACGCGGCCAGGGCGCGCGGCAGGTCGGGCTGTTCCTCGATGCAGGCGGCGAGGGCGAGGGCGTCCTCGACGGCGAGTTTGGTGCCGGAGCCGATGGAGAAGTGCGCGGTGTGGGCGGCGTCGCCGATGAGGACCGTGTTGCCGTGCGACCAGTGGGCGTTGACGACGGTGCGGAAGGTGAGCCAGGAGGAGTTGTTGGAGCGCAGCGGCCGGCCGCCGAGCGCCTCGGTGAAGATCTTGGCACACCGCAGCGTCGAGTGCTCGACCGCGCAGTTGTCGAAGCCGGCGGCCCGCCAGACCTCCTCACGCATCTCGACAATGACGGTGGAGGCGTCGGCCGAGAAGGGGTAGCCGTGGAGCTGCATCACTCCGTACGCGGTCTCGGCGGTCTCGAAGCGGAAGGCGTCGAGGGCGAAGTCGGCGGCGAGCCAGATGTAGCGGCAGCGGTGGGTGGTGAGGCGGGGTCGGAAGGTGTCGGCGTGGGCGGCGCGGGTGAGGCTGTGCACACCGTCGGCGGCGATCACCAGGTCGTGGGTGGCGGCCAGCTCGGCGGCCGGCGGCGCCCCGGTGCGGAAGCGGAGGTGTACGCCGAGGGCCCGGCAGCGGTCGTGCAGGATGCGCAGCAGCCTGCGTCTGCCCAGCGCGGCGAAGCCGTGGCCGCCGGATGTCTGGGTGACGCCCCGGTGGACGATGTCGATGTCGTCCCACCGTACGAATTCGTCCCTGAGGGCCCGGTACACGACGGGGTCGGCGTGTTCGATGCCGCCTAGGGTCTCGTCGGAGAGGACGACGCCGAAACCGAAGGTGTCCTCGGGGGCGTTGCGCTCCCAGACGGTGATCTCGCGGTCCGGGTCGAGCCGCTTGAGCAGGGCCGCGGCGTAGAGCCCGCCAGGCCCGCCGCCGATGACCGCGATGCGCTTCACGCCGGTCAGGGTCGCACCGGCCGCAGCTGCTTCGGGCGCCATGGCGCTACCGGCCCTGCCACTTCGGGGGCCGCTTCTCGGTGAAGGCGGCATGGAATTCCGCGTAGTCCTCGCCGTGCATCAGCAGGGCCTGGGTGGCGGCGTCCATCTCGACGGCGGCGGCGAGTGGCATGTCGAGTTCGGCGGTGAGCAGGGCCTTGGTCTGGGCGAGGGCGAGGGCCGGTCCGTCGGCGAGGCTTCGGGCGAGCGCGGCAGCGCGTACGTCCGCCTGGCCCTCGTCGGTCATCTCGCTGATCAGCCCGATCCGTTCCGCTTCCGGTGCGCGGACGGGTTCGCCGAGCATCAGCAGCCGGGTGGCATGGCCGAGGCCGACGACGCGTGGCAGCAGGTAGGCGGCGCCCATGTCGCCGCCGGAGAGGCCGACCTTGGTGAACAGGAAGGCGAAGCGGGCCGAGGGATCGGCGATCCGGAAGTCGGAGGCCAGCGCGAGCACCGCCCCTGCGCCCGCCGCCACCCCGTGTACGGCGGCGATGACGGGGAAGGGGGTTTCACGTAGGGCCCGCACCACCTGTCCGGTCATGCGATTGAAATCGAGGAGCTGGGCGGTGTCCATGGCGAGTGTCGCGCCGATGATGTCGTCGACATCGCCGCCGGAGCAGAATCCGCGGCCCTCCCCCGCGAGCACCAGAGCGCGCACGCTGCGCTCGCGGGACAGTTCGGCGAGCAGGTCGCGCAGGTCCGCATAGGCACCGAAGGTGAGCGCGTTGAGTTTCTCGGGCCGGGCGAGCGTGACGGTGGCAACCCCGTCGTCCGTCGTCAGCCGCAGATGGCGCCAGTCGTCCGTGTGCGGGGCGGAGCTGGGAAACGGGCTCATGGAGGGGCTCCCCTTCAACCGTGGGGCTGCTGCCTGCGCCCGAACTTATCACTGGTACGTGACTTCCGTCATGAGCACGCAATAAGCGGAGTGTGAGAACACAGTGACCAACGTCCCTTTCATACCGGTCAGCGGTCCCTTGCCCAGATCATTGCGCTTCGTAAGGTTGAAACTAAGAAGTATTGCCCCTCGGAAAGCCCCGGCGAGCCAGAAGAGCCCGGAAAGCCCAGAGAGCCTTCGCCCTCGTGAACCCGCACCCGCCCCCTCACCCAGGAACGGAAACCATGCCGTGCACCCCGATGTCCCCCGTCCCGCCTCCTGGCGAATCGCGCTGCCGCATTCGACGGCGGCCGTACCGATCGCCCGCGCTCTGATCCGTACCGTACTCGCGGACATCGACGCACCGGCCGACACCGACACCGCCGAGCTCCTCACCGCGGAGCTGGTCGCCAACGCGGTCGAGCACACCCGCGGCGACGAGCCGATCGAGCTGGTGGTGGAGCTTCTGCCGACCGGTTGTCAGGTCGAGGTCCACGATCGCGACCCCGCCCCGCCGGGCGGCCTCTCCTTCCCCCGGCCCGGCAGCGAGCCGGACCCCTGGCAGGAACGCGGTCGGGGTCTGCTGCTGATCCGTACGCTCAGCTCGTCCTGCGGTCACCGCACGACGGAGCACGGCAAGGCGGTGTGGTTCACCCTGCCGTCCCTCACGCCTCAGAGCTGATCCGCGCCCTCACCGGGTCACGTCGGCTCCGGCCAGCCGGGAGCGGCTGCGGCCGTAGAAGGTGTACACCGCCGATCCGACGGCCAGGAAGACCGCGAACTGGACCCAGGTCGCCCAGCCCGTCCCGTACATCAGATAGAGACAGAAGCCGACACCCAGGAGTGGGCTCAGCGGGTAGAGCGGCACCCGGAACGACCCCTTCACCTCCGGGTTGCGGCGCCGCAGCACGATCACCGCGAGGTTCACCACGACCATGGTGGCCAGCGTGCCGATGGTTGTCAGGTTCACCACCAAATCGAGCGACGAGAAGGCCGCCGGGACCGCGAAGACGACGGCCACGATCCAGGTGTTGGCGACCGGCGTCGACGTCCGGGGCGAGACTCGCTCGAAGACCCGCGGGATCAGTCCGTCACGGGACATCGACATCAGGATGCGGGTCTGCCCGTACATCACCGCGAGCACGACGGACGCGATCGCGACGACCGCTCCGAAGGCGATGATTCCGCCGCCGACGGTCGAGCCGGTGACCTGGTCGACGACGATCGAGAGCGCCGCGGGCCGGTCGGCCACGGCCTTCGGCCCCAGCGCGCCGATGGCGGCGAGCGCGACCGCGCAGTAGAGCAGGGTGACCAGGCCGATGCAGACCATGATCGCGATCGGGATGTTCCGCCGCGGGTTCCTGACCTCCTCGCCCGTGGTGGTGATGGCGTCGAAGCCGATGTACGAGAAGAACGCCAGCGACGCACCGGCCGTGACCCCGCCCACGCCATGGGCGAAGAAGGGCGTGAGGTTGCCGTGCTCGAAGGCCGTGAAGGCGATGGCGCAGAACAGGGCCAGGATGGCGATCTTGAGGACCGCCATCGCGGCGGTGGCCCCGGCGCTCTCCCGGACACCGCGCACCAGCAGGGTGGCGGCCATCAGGACGACCAGGACGGCGGGCAGATTGATCACGCCGCCGTCGCCGGGACCCGCCGAGAGGGCGGCCGGCAGCTGCGCGCCGAACAGGCTGTCCAGCAGTTCGTTGACGTACTGGCTCCAGCCGACGGCGACCGCGGAGACCGAGACGCCGTACTCCAGCAGCAGACACCAGCCGACGAGGAACGCGACGCGCTCGCCGAAGGTCGCGTAGGCGAAGGAGTAGGAGCTGCCGGAGACCGGGATGGCGCTGCCCAGCTCGGCGAAGGAGAACGCGGTGAAGATGCAGGTGATCGCGGCGAGCACGAAGGAGAGCACGACCGCGGGGCCCGCCTCGGCGACGCTGTCGGAGAGGCCGACGAAGATTCCGGTGCCGACGACGGCGCCGACTCCGAAGCACACCAGCTGGAAGAGCCCCATGGTGCGCTTGAGGCCGTGCCCCTCCAGGTCGGCGCCGGACTCGGCGATCAGCTGGTGGGGGTTCTTGATGCGCGGCCCGGACGGGCGCGGGGGGCTCGGTGGGCGCAGCGGACTCACGGGGTCGATCTCTTCTCTGATGGAGCACGTGGGGGGGGAGGTGCGCCGGGGCCGTGGGGGCTCCGGCGCCACACGGAAATGGGGTTCGAGCGTGCGAGCCCGAACCCCACCAGGAGGCAACATATTAGCCACCTCCACGCATATTCACCCAATCGGGCGCATGGCCATGCAGCGATCACCCCTTGGCCGCCGGGGGCGCAAGGGTCGCCACCAGAACGGCCTTGATCGTGTGCATCCGGTTCTCCGCCTCGTCGAAGACGACCGAGTGCGCGGACTCGAAGACCTCGTCGGTGACTTCCAGCTCCGCCAGCCCGTAGGCGGCCTCGACCTCCCGCCCGACCGCGGTGCCGAGGTCGTGGTAGGCGGGGAGGCAGTGCAGGAACTTCACGTCGGCGTTGCCGGTGGCGCGGAGCACGTCCATGGTCACGGCGTAGGGCGCCAGGGCCTCGATGCGCTCGGCCCAGACCTCCTTGGGCTCGCCCATGGAGACCCAGACGTCGGTGACGACGAAGTCGGCGCCCTTGACGCCGTCGGCGATGTCCTCGGTGAGGGTGATGGTCGCACCGCTCGCACCGGCCAGCCGGCGGGCCTCGGCGACGATCGCCTCGGCGGGCCAGTACGCCTTCGGCGCGACGATCCGGACGTCCATGCCGAGCAGGGCACCGGTGACCAGGTAGGAGTTGCCCATGTTGAAGCGGGCGTCGCCGAGGTAGGCGAAGGCGATCCGCTCCAGCGGCTTGTCGCTGTGCTCGGTCATGGTGAGGACGTCGGCGAGCATCTGGGTGGGGTGCCAGTCGTCGGTGAGCCCGTTGAAGACCGGAACGCCTCCGTGGGCGGCCAACTCCTCGACGGCCGCCTGACTGTCACCCCGGTACTCGATGCCGTCGAACATCCGGCCGAGGACCCGGGCCGTGTCCCTCACCGACTCCTTGTGTCCCATCTGCGAGCCGGAGGGGTCCAGATAGGTCGTGGACGCACCCTGGTCCGCGGCGGCCACCTCGAAGGCGCAGCGGGTGCGGGTCGAGGTCTTCTCGAAGATCAGCGCGATGTTCTTGCCACGCAGCCGCTGCGCCTCGATGCCCGACTTCTTGGCGGCCTTGAGCTCGGCCGCGAGCTCGATCAGGCCGCGGAACTCCTCGGCCGTGAAGTCCAGCTCCTTGAGGAAGTGGCGGCCTGCGAGGTCTATGGCCATGGGACAGCTCCTGGGTCGGGCGAGGGTCGCACATACAGTGACTCTGGAAGTCTATACGACACCGTGCATCGCTATACGGCGCGCTCCTCGCCCGACCCGAGCCCTGCGGCCTCTACACCGGGTCGCGCACCACCGGACAGCTCATGCAGCGGGGACCGCCCCTGCCCCGGCCGAGTTCGCTGCCGCGGATCTCGATGACCTCGATGCCCTCCTTGCGCAGAAAGGTGTTGGTGGTGGCGTTGCGCTCGTACGCGACGACGACGCCCGGCTCCACGGCCAGCACATTGCAGCCGTCGTCCCACTGCTCGCGCTCGGCGGCGTGCACGTCCTGGGTGGCCGTGAGGACCCGGATCGAGTCCAGCCCCAGGGCCTGTGCGATCGCCCGGTGCATGTGCTCGGGCGGATGGTCGGTGACCTTCAGGTCCCTGGGTCCTTCGCCGGGCTCGATGGTGTACGAGCGGAGCATGCCCAGGCCGGCGTACTTGGTGAAGGTGTCGCCGTCGATCATCGTCATCACCGTGTCGAGGTGCATGAACGCCCGGCGCTTGGGCATGTCGAGCGCCACGATCGTGCGGGCCGAACCGGCGTCGAACAGTCCGCGGGCCAGCATCTCCACCGCCTGCGGGGTGGTGCGCTCGCTCATCCCGATGAGCACGGCGCCGCGGCCGATGACCAGTACGTCGCCGCCCTCGATGGTGGACGGGTAGTCGTCCTGCCCCTGGGACCAGTGGTGGAAGGCGCCCGCGTCGGGGCCGGTGAAGAGGGGGTGGTGGCGGTAGATCGCCTCGAAGTGGACGGTCTCGCGCTGCCGGGCCGGCCAGCGCATCGCGTTGATGGACACCCCGTCGTATATCCAGGCCGAGGTGTCCCGGGTGAAGATGTGGTTCGGCAGCGGGTCGAGCAGGAAGTCGTCCAGGTCCATCACATGGAAACGGACGGAGGTCGGCTCACTGTGCCCGGCCAGGAACTCCCGCTTGGTCATTCCGCCGACGAGCGCGTCGGCCAGCTCGCTGCTGGGCAACTCCTCGAAGGCGGCCCGCAGATGCTCGGTGGCGAGCGGTCCGTACTCCTTCTCCTCGAAGACCCGGTCCAGGACGAGCCGTCTGGCCACGGGGATGTCCAGCGACTCACGGAGCAGGTCGCCGAAGAGATGCACCGCCACGCCTCGGTCGCGCAGCACGTCCGCGAAGCCGTCATGCTCCTGGCGGGCCCGGCGCACCCAGAGCACATCGTCGAACAGGAGCGCGTCCTTGTTACTGGGGGTGAGGCGCTTCAGTTCCAGATCGGGGCGGTGCAGGATGACGCGGCGCAGCCGCCCGGCCTCGGAGTCGACGTGGAATCCCATGTCTCCATCCTCACCGTGCGCAGGCCCGTTCACTCCGGCGAATCGCCAGCGGGTTCTCCGTTCATCGCACCGGAAAACCCGCCGGCGACTCCCCGGCCCTCCGCGGCAGGCCTCAGAGCCTCGGGTCGACCGGCTCCGACTCCAGGGCCAGCACCGCGAACACCGCCTCGTGGACCCGCCACAACGGCTCCCCGTCGGCCAGCCGGTCCAGCGCTTCGAGCCCCAGCGCGTACTCCCGCAGGGCCAGCGAGCGCTTGTGGCCGAGGAATCTGTCGCGCAGCCGTTCCAGGTTCTCCGGGCGGGTGTACTCGGGTCCGTAGATGATCCGGAGATACTCCCGGCCGCGTACCTTGATGCCCGGCTGGACCAGCCTGCCCCTGCCGTCCCGTACAAGTGCGGCGAGCGGCTTGACGACCATGCCCTCGCCGCCTCGGCCGGTCATCTCCAGCCACCAGTCGACGCCGGCGCGGACCGACGCCTCGTCCCCCGTGTCGACGACAAGCCGGCGGGTGGTCTGGAGGAGCCCCGTCGGGTCGTGCTCGACCAGCCGGTCGAGCCAGGCCAGCTGCTCGTCGTGCGGTACGCAGGCCAGTGAGCGGCCCTGGACGGCGAGGACCTGGAACGGCGCGAACCGCACCCCGTCCAGACCCTGGGTGCTCCAGCAGTACCGGCGGTACGCCTCGGTGAACGCGGCGGCGTCCTCGGCCCGGCCCCGCTGGCGGTCGGCGAGAGCGCCGATGTCCACACCGCGGGCCGCCGCCGCCGCGAGGGCCGCGTTGGCCTCCGGCAGGGCGGCGCCGGACGCGGCACCGACCGCGGCGTACTGCGAGCGCAGCAACCCGCCCGCCTTGAGGGACCAGGGCATCAGCTCGGCGTCGAGCAGCACCCAGTCGGTGCCCCACTCCTCCCAGAGCCCGGCGGCGGTGACGGCGGCGCGCAGCCTGCCGAGAATCACCTCGGTCAGCGCGACGTCGTCGAGGAACGGCCGTCCGGTACGGGTGTACAGCGCCCCGGTCGGGCCACCGGCGGATCCGGAGGCACCCGGGGAGCCACCCGCACCGAACCGCTCACGGGTGACGGCCGCGTCCCGGCAGACCAGGGCCACCGCACGCGATCCCATGTGCTTCTCCTCGCACACGACCTTGGCGACACCGTCCGCCCGGTACTGCGCGAAGGCCTCGGCGGGGTGCTCCAGATAGCCGTCCTCGCGCGAGGTGGCGGTGGGCGCCATGGTCGGCGGGAGGTAGCCGAGCAATTGGGGGTCGACGGCGAACCGGCTCATGACTTCGAGCGCGGCGGCGGCGTTCTCCTCACGGACCGCGACGCGGCCCATGTGCCGGGTCTCGACGATCCGGCGGCCCTGCACATCGGCGAGGTCGAGCGGCCGCCCCTCCCGGCCACCGGGTGCCTCGGTGGCCAGCGGCTTGGCCGGCTCGTACCAGACCCGCTCGGCGGGTACGTCGACGAGCTCGCGCTCCGGCCAGCGCAGCGCGGTCATCTTCCCGCCGAACACGGCTCCGGTGTCCAGGCAGATGGTGTTGTTGACCCAGGAGGTGTTGGGCACCGGGGTGTGGCCGTAGACCACGGCGGCACGGCCCCGGTACTCCTCCGCCCACGGGTAGCGCACGGGCAGGCCGAACTCGTCGGTCTCGCCGGTGGTGTCCCCGTACAGCGCGTGCGAGCGGACCCGTCCGGAGGTGCGGCCGTGGTATTTCTCGGGCAGTCCGGCGTGGCAGACGACGAGCTTGCCCTCGTCGAGCACGTAGTGGCTGACGAGGCCGTCGATGAACTCCCGCACCTGCCCTCGGAAGGCCGGGTCCTTCTCGTCCTCCCGGTCCAGCTGCTCGATGGTCTCGGCGAGCCCATGGGTGAGCTGGACCTTGCGGCCCTTGAGGTAGCGGCCGAGTTTGTTCTCGTGGTTGCCCGGCACGCACAGGGCGTTGCCCGCCGCCACCATGGCCATGACGCGGCGCAGCACCCCGGGGCTGTCGGGGCCGCGGTCCACCAGGTCGCCGACGAAGACCGCCGTACGCCCTTCGGGGTGTGCGCCGTCGACATAGCCGAGCTTGCCGAGCAGGGACTCCAGCTCGGAGCTGCAGCCGTGGATGTCGCCGATGATGTCGAAGGGGCCGGTGAGATGGCGCAGGTCGTTGTAGCGGCGCTCCAGCACCACTTCGGCGTGGGCCGCCTCCTCCTCGGTGCGCAGGATGTGCACCTTGCGGAAGCCCTCGCGCTCCAGTCCGCGCAGCGAACGGCGCAGTTCGCGACGGTGGCGCTGGATGACGTGGCGTGGCATGTCGGCGCGGTCGGGCCGGGCCGCGTTGCGCGCGACGCAGACTTCTTCGGGCAGGTCGAGGACGATCGCGATGGGCAGCACGTCGTGGCTCCTGGCCAGCTGGACCAGCTGCTTGCGGCTCTCGGACTGGACGCTGGTCGCGTCCACGACGGTCAGCCGTCCGGCCGCCAGCCGCTTGGCCACGATGGTGTGCAGGACGTCGAAGGCGTCACGGCTGGCGCTCTGGTCGTTCTCGTCGTCGGCGACCAGGCCGCGGCAGAAGTCCGAGGAGATGATCTCCGTGGGCTTGAAGTGCTTGCGGGCGAAGGTGGACTTGCCGGAGCCGCTGGCCCCGATGAGGACCACGAGGGAGAGGTCGGTCACCGGCAGCGTGCGTGAGGTAGTGGTCATGCGGCATTCGCCTCCTTCTCGGTCCGGTCGCTGTTCTGCTTCGCGGTTTCGTTCCGGTGGGGTTTCGCGGTCTCGTCGGCCGCGGTCATCGTGAACACGGCCATTTGCGTGGGCGGCCCCACCTCCGGGTCGTCGGGCCCCACGGGGACGAAGTCGACTCCGTATCCGTGCCGCTGCGCCACTTCCCCGGCCCAGGCGCGGAATTCGGCCCTGGTCCATTCGAACCGGTGGTCGCCGTGGCGCGCATGTCCGGCGGGCAGGGTTTCCCAACGGACGTTGTACTCGACGTTCGGCGTGGTCACGAGCACGGTCCGGGGGCGGGCCGACCCGAACACGGCGTACTCCAGCGCGGGCAGTCTCGGCAGGTCGAGGTGTTCGACGACCTCGCTGAGCACGGCCGCGTCGTACCCCTTGAGCAGCTTGTCGGTGTAGGTGAGCGAGCCCTGCCGGAGCGTGACCCGGGCGGCCTGCCGCTCCCCCATCCGGTCCAGCTTCAGCCGGCGTGACGCGATGGTGAGGGCGCGCACGGAGACATCGACGCCGACGATCTCCGTGAAGCCCACGTCCTTGAGCAGGGCCTGCACCAACTGGCCCTGCCCGCAGCCCAGGTCGAGGACCCGGCTCGCGCCCGCGGCCCGCAGCGCGTCGAGGATCGCGGCACGCCGCTGCTCGGCGAGCGGGACCGGCTTCTCCTCGGTGTCGGTGGTCTCGTCCACGGCGTTGTCGATGCTCTCGACGTCGAGGTCGTCCGACTCGGCGAGCCGCACCAGTTCGAGCTGCTGCATCGCCTGCCGGGTCAGACCCCAGCGCCGCGAGAGATAACGGCTGGTGATCAGCTTCTGCTCGGGGTGGGCGGCGAGCCAGCCCTCACCCGCCCGCAACAGCTTGTCCACCTCGTCCGGTGCGACCCAGTAGTGCTTGGCGTCGTCGAGCACCGGCAGCAGGACGTAGAGCTGCCGCAACGCGTCCGCCAGCCGCAACTCGCCTTGGAGCACCAGCCGTACGTACCGCGATTCCCCCCACTCCGGGAACTGCTCGTCCAGAGGTACGGCCACGGCGTCCACGCTCGTCCAGCCGAGCGGCCCGAAGAGCTTGCGCACCAGCTCCGCACCGCCGCGGGCCGGCAGCGCGGGCACCTCGATCCGCAGCGGCATCGCTGCCTGTGCGCGCTCGGGCCGTGCGCGGCACACGCCGTTCAGCGCGGACTTGAAGACCGCGCTCATGGCGACGGACAGCAGCGAGGACGCCGCGTACGGGCGGTCGTTGACGTACTGTGCGAGCGCCGCGTCGGGAGCGCCGCCCCGGCCCTTGCCCTTGCCGCGGCGCACCAGGGCCACGGGATCCACTTCCAGCAGGAGCGCCGCGGTGCAGCGCTCGGCGGATGCCTCGGGATAGAAGACATGCGCGGTGCCGTGGGAGGTGGAGAACGTCTGCGCCTTCTCGGGATGCTTGTGCAGCAGGTAGCCGAGGTCGGTCGCCGGGCGTTCGGGGTTGCCGGTCGTGCTGATTGTCAGGAACACACGTCCGAGTATGGTCCGGTCCACTCTCCCCCCACCAGGTATTTTCACGTGTCCGCGGGCCCTAGGCCGCTGCAGGCAACGTTCGCCCGTCGAGGTGCGGCGCGCGGTGCGTGCTCTCGGCGTGCCGGCCGGAAGTCCTCGTACTGGATGCACTCGGGCTTTCGGGCGGTGCGGCGGGAGCGCGTGCCGGGCGTCGCGACGGGGCGAACGTTGCCTATCGGGGCACCAGCAGCCCGGCCAGTTCCGCCACGGTGTCCGGGCCGACCCGGCAGCAGCCGCCGATCAGCCGGGCGCCGGCGTCCACCCAGGCCCTTGCCCTGCCCGGGTCGAACGTGGGGGCTCCGGCCCATTGCCGGCCCTCCTCGTCCCACCGCTCGCCGCTGTTCGGGTACACGACGACCGGCTTCCCGGTCACCTCGGCGGCCACCCGCACCGCCCGGTCCGCATCCGCCGGATCGCAGCAGTTCACCCCCACGGCCATCACCTCGTCGTGGCCAGAGGCCAGCCCGAACGCCGTCTCCAGCGGCTGGCCGGCCCTGGTCAGCCCGCCGGCCACGCTGTACGAGAGCCAGACGGGCAGCCCGACCCCCTCGACCGCCCGCAACAACGCCTCCGCCTCGTCGATGTCCGGCACCGTCTCCAGCGCCAGCGCATCGGGTCCTGCGGCGGCCAGCGCTTCGATCCGGGGCCGGTGGAAGCGCTCCAGCTCCTGAACCGAGAGCCCGTAGCGGCCCCGGTATTCGCTGCCGTCCGCCAGCATCGCCCCGTACGGGCCGACCGAAGCGGCGACCCACACCTCCCGCTCCACCGCACCGGCGGCCCGTCGCGCCAGCCGGACACTGCGGGCGAACAGCTCCGCCGCCTCGCCCCGGCCGATCCCCCGCCGCGCGAACCCCTCGAAGGTCGCCTGGTAGCCGGCCGTGATGAGCACCTGCGCACCGGCACGCACATAGGCGGTGTGGGCCGCCTCGATCTGTCCGGGCCCGTCGGTCAGCAGTCGGGCCGACCACAGGGCGTCGGACAGATCGCAGCCCTGCGCCTCCAGCTGGTTGGACAGGCCCCCGTCCAGCACGACCGGCCCCGCCGTGAGAGCACTGCCGAGCGCACTGGCGGGTTCCCGGGCGGACGCGCGGAGGGACGACGGGCCGCCGGACGGCCGGGCGGGGTGCACAGGTGACTCCCTTCGTCCTGATGTCCTTCTGTTCTCGGGCCCGGGCCCCGGGCCTCAGGGCCCCGGGCCTCAGGGCCTCAGGGCCTCAGGGCCTCAGGGCCTCAGCCGAGCTGGGACTGGACCTGGGAGGAGATCAGCTCCAGGTGGTCCAGATCCTCCAGGTCCAGGACCTGGAGGTAGATCCGGGACGAGCCGATCGCGCCGTACCGGCCGATCTTGTCGACCACCTCGGCGGGCGAACCCGCCAGCCCGTTCGCCTTCAGCTCCGTCACCTCACGCCCGATGGCGGAGGCGCGGCGCGCCACCTCCACGTCGTTCTTCCCGACGCAGACCACCAGGGCGTTGGAGTACACCAGGTCGTCCGGTGCACGGCCGGCCGCCTTGGCGGCCTCCCGGACCCGTCCGAACTGCTTCTCGCTGTCCTCCAGCGACGCGAAGGGGATGTTGAACTCGCTCGCGTAGCGGGCTGCCAGCCGCGGTGTGCGCGTCGCACCGTGACCGCCGATCAGCACCGGCACCCTGGACTGCGCAGGCTTGGGC